>JAODBN010000183.1 GCA_025463965.1 Acidimicrobiaceae bacterium | reverse complement strand
CGGGACCACCCGGGAGGCGGCCCTGGCTGCCCTCACCACCGTCGGGCTCGAACCCGAACTCTTCGGGGCGAGACCGGTCGACGAGCTGAGCGGGGGCCAGATGCGCCGCGTCGCGCTGGCGGGGCTCCTCGCTCGCCAGCCCAGGGTGCTGATTCTCGACGAACCGCTGGCAGGCTTGGACGAAGCGAGTCGCGACGGCTTCGTGGAGGTGCTCGTGCGGCTGCGCCGAGAGCAGGGCCGCACCCTCGTTGTCATCTCGCACGACGTCACCGGGATGGAGCAGGTCTGCTCGAGCACGATCGAGCTCGTGGATGGGCGGATCGCCGCGAGCGCGACGGTGCACATGGGAGGCGGGCGTCGTGAGTGACTCGCCCCGCTCCGGACGGCGGAGACGCTCGAGATCACTATTCCTTTTCCGACTCATCCCGGGGACGAGCCCGGTCCACCGGTTGTGGGCCGGCACCAAGCTGCTCTCGGTCGCCGCCATCGTGCTCACGCTCAGCCTGCTGCCGAATTGGACGGGTATCGCCGTGTTCGCCGGCGTCGACCTGCTCGCCGCGGCGGTGGCTCGCATCCCGCGCAACGCCCTGCCGCGCCCGCCGCTTTGGTTCTGGGGCTCGCTCGGCGTCGGGGCGCTCGTCGCTGTGGCGGCGGGCGGGCGGCCGGACCTGGTCGTGGGTTCGACACATGTGGGGCTCGGTTCGCTGGGTACGTTTTTCCGGGCGGTGGTGCTCGCCATCGTGCTTCTCGCGTCGTCGGCGATCCTCGGTTGGACGACCCCGCTCGCCGACCTGGCCCCCGCGGTGAGCCGGCTTGGGCGACCACTTCGACGTCTTCGTTTCCCCGTCGATGAGCTGGCGCTCTGTGTCGCGCTCTGCATCCGATGCCTGCCACTCCTGACCGAGGAGATTCGCACGCTGCTCGCTGCACGCAAACTGCGTCCACGCCATGTTCGGGTCAACCTGGCAGGCGACCCACGGTCGAGGCGCGTCCGGGCCAGGGTGAACCGACCACTCGCGGAGGTGGCCGATCTCATCGGAGCGATCCTGGCCGTCTCGCTGCGCCGCGCTGGCGAGCTGGGCGAGGCGATCACGGTCCGAGGGGGAACCCGCATGGCCGTCGGCCACCGGCCAGGGCCAGGTAGCCGTGACGCCTTCGCGGCCCTGATCGTGGTCGCCGCGTGCGCCACCGTGTCCGTCGTCAGTCTCACCTAGCGGTGAGGAGCCGGTCAAAGCGGCCCCACTGCACGTCGGGAACTGATCGGTCGAGTCGCCGGGGCTCGACCGCTCGTGAAGCTGGCCGACCGGAACGCTGCTGCCGACAAGTCGGGTGAGGTCGCCGTGCAGGGTTGTGCAACTGGCCGCAGTTGGCGCAGGTGGCCTTCTGGGTTATGGCACCGAGCTTCGTCGCTGACGGCGCGGTCCAACGACTTGTGCTGACCGACTACTTCGACAGCCGGTTAGCTGCTGCCTAGCGCAGCGATCACGTGGCCAACTAGGTCTTCAGGGCATCATGTCGTAGGTGCGCTGCACGAGCGGCTGGCCCAGAGTGGCGAGCACCTTTTGGAGATGCCCGGTCTGGACAATGCGGTCGGCGAAGGCCGCGTTGTGAGCCTCAGGAGAAGTCCAGCGCTGGACGAAGGTGAAGGCATGCTCGTCGTCCTGATCTCGGTACAGGTCGAACGATTCGCAACCCTCGGCAGCTCGCATGCGGTCCCGGCCTTCGGTCAGCAGTGCTACGAGCGTGCCCTCCTGACCCGGTGCAGCGTGGAACTCTGTGACGTGCGTGATGCTCATCAGAACGGCACCTCCGTGGTGAGCAGCCCAGTACCCGGCTGCCGGGAGCCCACCGTCCAGCAGAAATCGAGAGCGTCGAGCTCAAGAGGTTCGGCTCCTTCGCCGACCTGCCACTGACCTCCGGCCGGACCAGTCAGCGTGAGGAAGAATGGCTGGCCGTGTCGGCGGCCCCATTCGGCGACCACGTCGGCCACGAGCCGACCGTCATGGGCTGGACTCAGGACCATCGGGGTACCCGTGGCGCGGCTGATGTCGAGGCGGTGCATCCAGGTATCGCGGGTGAAGATCGTGTCGACCAAATAGCCGAACCGCCACTTCTCGTCATCGAAGGGGGGGTCCTGCTTCATGCGGACGACACGACGGACCACAGCCGGCGTTCGCCGACGGGCCTTGACCGCCCGAGGAGCTACGGCCGCAAGGCTGCGGATGATGGCTTCGGGCGCCATCGACGCACGCTCGGCGACCTGGCCAGCGGTCATGGCGTCGATCATCTTTCCGCCCGATCTCTTGCTCGCCGCTCGGAAGTCGTGGGCGAACTGGCGCATTGATGCTTGCGCTTCCGCCATAGCCAGAACGTGGATGGCCATGGTGCGCACGTCCCACAGCTCGCACACGGTGGGCTTCGGCCAATCCTCCGCGCCGAGGACGCGAAGGTGCTCTACCATGCGGGCGAATTCCGTCTCGGCCAGCCCCATGGCTTCCTTGTGCCCCAAGGGAGCGTCGATCAACTTCCCAGCTGTTGCCGCTTCCATGAGGCCGCCTTCAGTTTTCCGAACAGTGTCAGGAGTATCGCGCAGCGTTCGGGTATGGTCAAGGCGTGACCAAGAGAACCGCGGCGGAACCTCGTCGAGACCGACGACACGCTCGCCATCAGGCGACCAAGCGGGAGATCCTTGATGCCGCCTGGCAAATGGTGAGGGTCAACGGCGTCAACGCGCTCTCGTTGCGGGCTCTGGCACGGGCGGTCGATATGGAACCCCAATCGCTGTACACGTACTTCGCTTCGAAGAACGCCGTGTACGACCAGCTCTTCGCTGACGGCAATCGCGAGCTCTTGGCCCGCTTCGAGCGACTTGACGTCAGCGACGAGCCCCGCCCTGCGCTGCGCGCCATTGCCCATCTCTTTGTGAGCTTTGCCGCAGAGGATCAGGCGCGCTACGAGTTGCTCTTCTTGCGAACGATTCCGGAATTCGAACCATCACCGGAGTCCTATGCCATCGCTGTCGAGGTGTTCAGCAAGGGTCGCGCCATCCTCGCCAGCGTGGGCCTCCGCAGGGATGAGGACTTTGACCTCTGGACCGCATTGGTCTCGGGATTGTCGAGTCAACAACTCGCCAACGACCCGGGGGGTGATCGATACATCAAGCTCATCGACAACTCTGTTGCAATGTTCTCGGAACACGTGTTTGGGGGCCGGGACTCCTGACATCGTCGTCTCTCGGTTCGCCAGCGAGGATCAGGCTTGGGCGATCGGGGAGGCGCACATCGGAACCACAGTTGATAGTCGGGCTCGCTCCGGGCGGCGAGGCCGGTGTCATCGGCGTCGTAGTCCTCCCTGAAGCTACCGACGTTGATTGGCAGGGCGAAGGCCCGTCAGCAAATGTGGGACCGATCGATATCGACATGTCGGCCCGGGTGCGCCCCCGAGTAGAACCGGGATCGCCAAGGATTGTCCTTTGTCAGCGAGTCTAAACAGGGCGAAGAACGGACGCCTCGACGAGCAGCAGGTCGGTCGCTGTTCTACGCGTGCCAAGCGGATGCATGCCTCCGTTGGTGAGAAGCCGCTCGAATTCGCCACGTGAGCGCTCCTTCCCGCCTTCGGACATGGTCAGCATCTGCAGGTCGATCATGGAGAAGCGCGGGTGAACCTCGTTGCGCTCCTGATTACCTTCAATGACAACGAGGCGAGCGCCGCCGGGCATCGCCGAAGCCACGTTCTTGATGATCCTCTCGCAGGTCGCGTCATCCCAGTCGTGAAGTATCCATTTGAGGAGGTAGACGTCGGCCGTCGCCTCGATCTGTCCGAAGAGGTCGCCCTCGACCAGCTGGACCCGGTCGGCAAGGCCGATCGATGCCAGGTAGATGGCCGCCTCAGCGAGCACGAGGGGCGCTTCGACAAGGACCCCATCGAGCCCGGGGCGGGTCCTCAATATCTCCCCGAGGAGGACTCCGGCACCACCAGCGATGTCGCAAACGGTGCCGGTCTCGGGGAACGGGTAGGCGGCGATGACCATTTGGGCCTCGGCCCGTGTGAGCCCGCCGAGCCCGGAGGCGAACCTGCGACCCTCATCGGGGTGGGCGTCGAACCACTCGAAGGTGGACATCCCGTTGATCCGGTGGAACCCGTTCCGGCCGCTTCGAATGGTCTCAGCCAGGTCGGCCCAGGCAACCTGGAGCGAAGGTGAGCCAATGTAGCGACACCAGTCAGCGGTCGCGCTCGGATCGTTGGAGCGCATCGGCCCGAGCAACCTGGTGGCGTGGAACCGGCCCTTCTTGTCGAGGCGCACCAGGTTGCAGGCGGCGGCGGCCCGCAGCGCTCGGTGCATGGCATCGGCGTCGCAGTGCACCATGGCGGCCAATTCGTCAGCCGTCTTCGGACCGCTGGCCAGATGATCGGCGATGCCGAGTTCGGCGAAGGCAGCCAAGAGGTAAGTGCCAGCGAACTGGTGAACATGCTCGAGCAGTGCCACCTGTGCTGGGAGGGCCCGGTCAGCGGCCCTCAAGAAGAACCGCCGCAGCCACATCGAAATGCTGATGGCAAATCGCGGCGGTACCCCATGCTTGGTCGAACGTGGGGAGCGGTGATCCCCGCCGCTTCTCGCCGAAATCGGCTCATCCGTCATAGCCAGCCCCTTCTGCGCGTCGATGCGGGGCCTTGAGTTCTTCTCAACGATGGCGCTGATTGGCTTCGCAGGTGATTAGACTCTAAGTCTAATGAATCTGGATGTCAAGGCTGCGCCCGAATGGCCTGCACGAAAAGCCAAGGCTCGCGCCACGCGGGCCGCGATCATCGACGCAGCGGGTGATCTCTTCGTCGAGCTGGGCTATCTGGGCACGTCGATCCAAACCATCGCCGACGTCGCCGGTGTCAGTCGGGCCACCGTGTTCAATTCGGTCGGCGGGAAGCTCGCATTGCTCAAGACGGCATTCGACGTCGCCACCGTCGGCGACGACGAGCCGGTCCCGCTTCCCCAGCGACCACAAGCACTGGCCGTTCGGGCCGAACCCGATGCCCGGAAGGCCGTCGCCGGCTACGCGGCCATGGTGACCGGCGTGAGTAGCAGGGTTGCCGGAATCTACGAGGCCTTTCGGTGCGCCGCCGGAGTCGATCTCCGCGTACGGGTGCAATGGACCCGAGTCCAACAGGAGCGCTTCGGCGGAGCCAAGGGATTCGTCGAGATACTCAGCGCCAAGGGGCCACTTCGAGACGGCCTCACCCCGGAGGACGCCGCAGACCTCGTGTGGGTTCTCATCGACGCCAGCCTCTACCACCGACTGGTCATCGAGCGGTCATGGACCACGAGCACGTTCCAAACGTGGCTTACCGCAACGATGGAGGCCCAACTGCTGCCGCCCAATGACAAGACCGAGGCCTCTTGACAGCCAGTTCTTCGAGTTAATCCACAGCGCATGCGTGCCCGGGCCGATCGGGCAACGCTTGCAAGCCAGACGAGGCTGCCCCGCCGGCCCGCGCGGTATGGGCGTGCAAGGTGGTCGGCCAACCCCGCTCCACCCCAGCGCCGCACACAACCGACATCTGAGTGAGAACGCCTCCGCGAGCTCGCCAGCGCTATGGCTATCGCCACATGACGGCGATGCTTCGCCGCGAGGCCTTAGCTCGTTGCGAAGCTTTGAGTCGTCATGGCAGAGACGCTGGATACGTTTGCGATCGACCACGAACCTCACCGTCGAGCCCTTCGAGACCCTGATCGAAGCGCAGGGTGCTCACAGAGGATTACCGCACCGAGTACAACACCTGGCGGCCCCACTCTTCGATGGGTCAGCTCACGCCGCCGCATTCGCCAAGGGCTGGACGCCAATCGAAGCCGAGATCTCATAGAGGCAGGATCCGGATTCGGGGTCAGGCCAGGACACTTTCGACACGCGCTGACGCGAACGACGAGCTGAACGATGGGGTCGTAGCTCACCCACACACCGAGCTCGCGGTACACCTGCGCCTTGTCCGTCGGGTCCACGGTCGCCAGTACGGCGTGCCCCGAGGGAAAGGCTAGAAGACCGCGAGGGGGTTCACCGCGCTTCCCGTTCCCCCCGGGATGCGCAGCGGCGCTACGACGAGCAGGAACTCGGCGCGACCGTAGATTTGGCAGGCAGTACGCAGGGCTTCGACATTCGAATTGTCCAACATTGCAAGCCCCATCGCCGCCAGACCGACCTCGTGCAGTGGCAGATCGCCTAGGTCGCCGATGCTCGGCAGCCGCTCCATGCAATCTCCGCTGTAGAGAGATACCTGCCGCTCGTAGAGCCAGGGAATCACTTCCGGGAGTATGCCGGGACGGCCTCCGATGGCGGACGGATCGGACCACCGGGCATCTTGCCCGATGCCGGACCGCAGAAAGAGAGCATCACCTGCACGGACAACCGTGCCGGATCGGCGCTCTGCCGCGAGGAGATCGTCCACCGAGATCCCCTCGCCTTCGAGCAAAGTGGGGACTCCCCGCGTTTCGGCGATGTCCAAGAGGACGCCTCGGGCCATAATTCCGTTGGCCATTGCCGTCACCGCGCCGAACGCCAGGCCGCGGTCGCTGACCACGTCTTCCAACCTGCGGCCGTTATAGACGTAACCGTCATGAGCGACGTGACCGAGTGCGTCCATGTGCGTCACTGCAAAGCCATGCGGTGCGATAGTTACGACCTCGGCGACCCCTCGGCTTCCCGGCTCGTGGAGGATTCGTAAGTTCGCTCCTCCCATTTCCAGCTGTTCAGTATCAACTGACACGTCGTGCCCGAGCGAGACCAATACGCCGTGATCGACTGTTCGGATCGCCTCCAAGATGCGGTCAGCCGTAATGTGATTCAAGGTGCCCTGCTGGTCGTCGGGGCCCCAGCGCCCAAGGTTTGAGCACGTAGTGAAATACTCCAACCAGCTCTTGTTGTCCGTCACACTTGCTCCTCCGTCACCTATTCGTTTAGAGCGCCGGCGAACATGCCTCTGCGGATGAACCGCTGGCTGAGCGCATAGATCAAAAGCAGGGGAGCGGCCGCCTCTAAATACCCGGCTGCGACGATCGGCGTCGCTGCCGTGTACTGACCTCCGAGAGCCGACACGCTAACCATAATGGTTTGCTTGGTAGATGTAGGGAGAAGAACGAGCTGAAGCAAAATATTGCTCCACTGAAGAATCACGTTAAGTGCAAGCACCGTCGCGATCGAAGGAGCGACCAGCGGTACGGCTATCCGGAAGAAAATCCCCAGCTCGTGCGCACCGTCCATATGGGCGCTGTCGATCAACGCGTCAGGCAATCCCTTGTACTGGCCGTAGAGGAAGAACGTGCCCCACGACCCGTACAACGCTGCACAAACGATGCTTAGCCCGATGTAGTTGTTGGTGTAGCCGATGTCAAGGCCTTCGTTGAAGAGCGGGATGATGATCGACGGTATAGGGATCGCAATGGCCAGGATGACAAAGCCAAGCAAGAACCGGCGAAAGGGTACGCGCAGCTTGGCGAAGCCGTAGCCGGCGAAGGCGGCGACGAGGGTCGCTAGAACCGCCCCCAAGGGAACCGTGTAGAGCGTGTGGAGAAGGGCAGGGCCTAAGAGGCCTTGACGCCACGCTGAGGCGAAGTTTCCCAGGGTGAAGCCTCCGCCGATGCCATTTGGGTTTCGGACGTAGGCCTCCGTCGGTCGGACTGCAACTCGGATCACCCAGGCCAGGGGAAACAGGACAGCCACGACCGCTACAACGGCGACCGTCCGCGGTCCGACAGCGCTCTTGCGCCCATAGGCCTTTAAGGCGACTGCCGTCGATAGCGGCATGCTGGCGCTAGCCATACGCACGCCTGATCCGGCGGCCGCCCTCGTAGATCAAAAGCAGGACGAGGAGGAAGAGCAGCAAGATTACCGAGATAGCGGACCCAAGCCCGTATTCGCCGTTGGTGATGCCGGTCAGATAGACCATGTAATCAAGCGTCGTGCTTTCGTAGCCGGGCCCTCCCTGAGTTAGTCCGAAGATCCACGGAAAGAAGTACGTCACCGTGGAGATGGTTAGGACGAGGAACCAGAACTGCATCACCGGCCGCAGGACTGGTCGGTAGATGTTCCACACAATCTGGGCCCATCGTGCGCCGTCGATCTGCGCAGCTTCGATGTATGAGGACGGGATCGCTACGAGCGCCGCGCTGAAGAACTGCACGCCGACGCCGAAGGTCGCCCACGAGATCATCCAGATGACCGAGAGCAGCACCAGATAGGGCGTCGTCAGCCAGTCTCGGGCGACGACGCCGAGGCCGAGATGACGGAGCACGATGTTGAGTGGCCCGGAATGGGCCAGCATGATCGAAAAGACCTCGCCGACGACGATCGGCGGCAGGATGGTCGGCGTGAAGATGATCGTCCGGACGAGGGCCGCTCGACGCAGCTTGTAGATGACGGTGGCCAACAGGAAAGGCAGCAACACCCAGAGAACGAGACCGGAGAGCAGGATCGCGTTGTTCACTAGGACGGTCCTGAACGACGACCAGCTGTAGAGGTAGCGATAGTTGGCGAGGCCGACCGGCTGCGGGGTTCCCAGGCCGGTCCAGGCCGTGAAGGAGAGCTGGATAACGCGCACGAGTGGGACCACGACGAAGGCCGCGACGAGAGCCACCATTGGCGCGACGAACAGCAGTCCCTGCAACGCGAGCTTCCTCTGAGCTGACCTGCGTCCCTTCGTCTTGGCCGGGGTGCCGAGAAGCCGTCGCCCCGACGAGCCGACCTTGCTCGCCGGGGTAGGCGGATAGTCCGCTTGCCTCACCGTCATTTCAAAAGTGACGCTGCCTGTGCGGCTTCCATTGATCTGAGGAAGCTCGATGTCTTCCCGGATACGATTGCCTCGCTGAGATCCTTGAAGCCTATGTCCGCGGCGCCGGCGCACATGTAGCCGAGTGGAGCATTGGCGGTCTTACCCTTAAGGATCTTCGCGATCGACTCGGCTCCCGGGCTTCCGGTAATCGCTAGCACCGGGACATCTGAACGGTTCGGGAACTGTCCTACCTTTTCCAAGAGGAGCGCCTGGCCCTTGGGACCTACCAGGAACTTCAGCGCGTCATACGCTTCCGGGTAGTGCGCCGTGTCCTTAGCTATGCTCACCACCTGATTAGGCAAGGCCACCCCCCAGGGAACCGTGGTCTTGGCGTCGGGGAGCAGCGGCGCCCTGGAAACCAGATAGGCGTTCTTGCCCATCTGTTTGTCAAAGACTCCCCAGTAGATCGGGTTGACATTGAGCCCTGCGATGATCCCGGCCTTCCCGTTGATGAAGTCGGACACGGCATCGGAATAGGTATTGCCCAGCGACTGCGAGGTCCACCAGCCTGATTGGTACATCTTCTCCATGTAGCCGATGGCGTTCTTCATCCCCGAATCTGTGACCTTGAGTTGGCCCAACGCGAATCGAGGCCCGTCAAGCTGATCGGGGTAGTACTGAACCGTCAAGGTGCTCCACATGAACCACGTGGTGTTGTTGTCCGAGCCCGAGTTGGCGATCGGTGTAATCCCGGCGGCCTTCATGCCCTCACAGGCCTTGACCAGCTCAGCCCAGGTGGCAGGGGGAGCGGCGGTGGAAACGCCGGCCTTCTTCAAGGCGGCCTTGTTGAAGTACCAGACGACGGCGACAGTTCCGAATGGCACGCCGAAGTAAGTGTTGAGGCTTGGAAGCTCGAGGCAGCTGCTCCAACCGCTGAGCTGGTTGTAGAGGCTCCCGAAGTCTGCCTTTTTGTACGCGTGGAGCAACGGGTTGGCGGCCGCGAACGTCGAGCCGGCCTGCATGTTCACGAGGTCCTCGAGGTTGCCGGTCCGGCCCCTTGTGGTGAGGGCGGCCAGGTAGGTCGTGTAAGAGGTGAAGTCGGTGGTGACGGCCACCTTGTTCTGCGTACGCTCGTACGCTTTCC
>JAODBN010000181.1 GCA_025463965.1 Acidimicrobiaceae bacterium | reverse complement strand
CTAACCGCCGGGGCTCGGCGAGCACCACCGTCCCGACGCCGGCCGTCCCGGCGAGCGCGCCGGCGAGCACCTCCGGGCGCCTGGCCGCCGCGATGACGCAGCGCACCCCCGACCAGGCCGCCATGCGGGCCGCCGCCAGCTTGGAGGCCATGCCCCCGCTCCCTCCCGGTGAGCCCGGGCCCCCGGCGACCGACTCCCAGCCAGCGTCCGCGGCACGGACCTGCTCGACGAGCGAAGCGCTCTCGACGAGGCGCGGGTCCGCGTCGAGCAGCCCGGCGGTGTCGGTGAGCAGGACCAGCAGCTCGGCGCGCAGCAGGTTGGCGACGAGCGCGGCGAGCCGGTCGTTGTCACCGAGGCGGATCTCGTCGTCGGCGACGGCGTCGTTCTCGTTCACGACCGGCACCACCCCGAGCTCGAGCAAGCGGAACATGGTCGCACGGGCGTGCAGGTAACGGCTCCGGTCACCGAAGTCCGTGGGGGCCAGAAGCACCTGTCCGGCGAGCAAGTGCTCGGCGGCAAAGGCGTCGTCATAGACGCGCATCAGCCGGTGCTGACCGATCGCCGAGAGCGCCTGCAGCGTGATCGAGTCCTCGGGGCGCCCCCCGCTCGGGCGCAATGTCGCCACTCCGGCCGTCACGGCTCCGGAGGTGACCACCACTACCTGGTGGCCGCTCGAGCGGAGGCCGGCCACCTCCCTGCAGAGTTTTGCCACAGCCTCACGGTCGACGAGGCCGTGTCGGTCGGTCACCGACGAGGTGCCGATCTTGGCGACGACGATCACGGCGGACACTGTCGCACAAGACCCGGGCGCACGACACACGGGCGCTGGACGTCCGGCATGTAGGGACCGGGCGGCTCATCGACCGGGCGAGGACGCGATGTGCCGCTCAGGACCCCGGCGTGTAGTCGAAGGCCAGGTTGCCGATCCGCACGGTGTCGCCCTCGCGGGCGCCCGCCCTGGCAAGGGCCCGGTCGACGCCGAGGCGGCGCAACCGGCCCTGGACGATCGCGAGGGCGTCGGCGTTGGTGAGGTCCGACAGGGCGACGGCCCGAGTCGCCTCGCGTCCCTCTACGACGAACGTCTCGCCCTCACGCACGATCCGCACGCCTTCTGGCGGAGGACGGTGAAGCACCGGCGTCGTCGAGCGCGCCGGGGCCGCCTGGCGAGCCTCGCTCACCAGGCGGCTGAGGCGCCGGGTCAGCTCGCCGAGCCCCTCGCCGGTCGCGGACGAGAGCTCGAGCTCGCCCTCGTAGCGCTCGGGCGGCGGTCGCTCGCCGGGGACGAGGCGGTCCGCGCGCGAGCCGACAACCAGTCGGGGCCGTTCCAGGAGCTCCGGGCGATGGCGCCCGAGCTCGTCGAGGAGCACGCGCACTTGATCCTCCGGCGCGCGCCCTTGGTCCTCGGCGAGGTCGGCGAGCACGACGAGCACCCGAGCCCGCTCGACATGACGCAAGAACTGGTGGCCGAGGCCGCGGCCCTCGCTTGCACCCTCGACGAGGCCCGGGATGTCGGCCACGACGTACTCGTCCACCCCTGACCCTGTTCCCGCGGTCCGCACGACGCCGAGATGCGGCTCGAGGGTGGTGAACGGATAGTCGGCGATCTTCGGGCGGGCCGCCGAGATGCGCGAGATCAGCGAGGACTTGCCGGCGTTGGGGAACCCGACGAGGGCGACATCCGCGAGCAACTTGAGCTCGAGCTCGAGCCAGCGCTCCTCGCCGACCTCGCCCTGCTCGGCGAAGGCCGGGGCGCGCAGGCGGTTCGTGAGGAACCGGGCGTTGCCTCGCCCGCCGCGTCCGCCCTCAGCCGCGAGCAGGCGGTCGCCGGAACCTGCCAGGTCCGCCAGCACGGCTCCGTCTCGGTCACGCACGATCGTGCCCTCGGGAACCGGAACGATGAGCTCGGCTCCATTGCGACCGTGGCGGCGCGCCCCGCCGCCGTGCCCGGCGTCTTCGCCACGTCGGTGCGGATGGTCCCTGAACGCGAGGAGGGAGACCATCTGGTTGGTGGCCTCCAAGATGACGTCGCCACCGTGTCCGCCATCACCGCCGTCGGGACCGCCGCGCGCGACGTGCGCCTCTCGCCGGAACGCAACCGAGCCCGCGCCGCCGTTTCCGGCTCTGACGTGGACCTGCGCCTCGTCGACAAAGCTCGCCATGATGCTGGGCCGGATGGCGCTCGATCGCTAGCCCGCGTGCCGAGCCCAAAGGCTCGCCACGGTTGAAGGACTAGCCTTCGGCGCTCACCACGTCGATCAGCCGGCGACCGCGGCGCTCGCCGAAGCGAACACGACCGGTTGCCAGTGCGAAGAGGGTGTCGTCGCCTCCGCGGCCCACGTTGTGGCCCGGGTGGAAGTGGGTCCCGCGCTGGCGGACGAGGATCGTGCCGGCGTTGACGGCCGTGCCGTCGGAGGCCTTCACCCCGAGGCGCTGGGCGTTCGAGTCCCGCCCGTTGCGAGTTGAGCCCCCGCCCTTGGTCTTCGACATCGGAGCCTCCTAGGCCTTCGCGCGCCGGGAGCGTGCGCCTGCGGGCGTGGTGCCCGCGGCGATCCCGGTGATCTCGACGGTGCTGTAGTGCTGGCGGTGACCGAAGCGGCGGCGCCCACGGGCCTTGGCCTTGTAGGTGAAGCCCACGATCTTCGGGCCCTTGGCCGCGCCGACGACCCTACCGGAGACCGACGCCCCCTCGAGTGCGGACGGCGCGGCGAGGACGGTGTCGGCGTCGACGAGGAGCACGGGGGCGAAGGAGACTTCCTCACCCTCGGCCACGCCGAGCAGCTCCACGTTCACCCGGGAGCCGACTTCGACCCGCTCCTGTTTGCCGCCGGTTGCGATCACTGCGTACATAGGGGAGCCATGCTAGCAAGCTGGGCGGAGGTCGCCGTGAGGCACCTCACGCCAGAATGTCGTGGAAGACGATGCCGCGGCCCTTGCAGGTCGGGCAGGTGTCCGAGAGCGACTCCACGAGGCCCTCGCCGACCCGCTTGCGGGTCATCTCCACAAGGCCGAGCTCGGAGATTTCGAAGGCCTGGGTGGGGGTCTTGTCCCGCACGAGAGCCGCTCGCAGCGTCGCCGCGACCTCCTGGCGGTTCGCCTTGACCTCCATGTCGATGAAGTCGATGACGATGATGCCGCCGATGTCCCGGAGCCGGAGCTGGCGTGCGATCTCCTCGGCAGCCTCAAGGTTGTTGCGGAAGACCGTCTCCTCCAGGCTCGAGGAACCCACGTTCTTCCCGGTGTTCACGTCGATGACCGTCAGTGCCTCGGTGCGCTCGATGATGAGCGAGCCTCCGGACGGCAGCCAGACCTTGCGGTCGAGGGCCTTGTGGAGCTGCTCGTGAACGTGGTGGCGCTCGAAGAGCGGAAGGCTCTCGACCTCGGGGTCGTAGTACTCGACCCGGTCGGCCATCGCCGGGTCGATGTCGGCGACGTAGGCCCGCACGGCCTCGAACAGCTCGCGGTCGTCGATCACGACGCCCCGGTACTCGTCGGTGAACTCCTCGCGGATCGCCCGCAGGGCGAGCTGCGGCTCGGAGTGCAAGAGGGCGGGAGCGGAGACGTGGCGAGCCTTCTCCTCGATCTCGTTCCACCGACCGAGCAGCGACTCGACGTCGCGGCGCAGCTCGTCGGCGCTCACGCCGGCAGCAGCGGTGCGCACGATGATGCCGTGGCCCTCGGGACGGACCTCGTCGAGGAGCTTTCGGAGACGCTTGCGCTCGTTGTCGTCGAGGCGCTTCGAGATCCCGCTCGCGCTCGAGTTGGGGACGAGCACCACGAAACGACCGGGCAGGGAGACCTCCTCGGTGAGGCGGGCGCCCTTGAGGCCGATCGGGTTCTTCGTCACCTGGCAGACGATCGTCTGTCCGGGCCGCAGCAGGTGCTCGATGC
>JAODBN010000171.1 GCA_025463965.1 Acidimicrobiaceae bacterium | reverse complement strand
CCTCGAGCATCGCTTCGAACGCTTCCTCCCAGGAAGGAGCGCAGAGATCCGGTCGGCCGGGATAAACGAAGTGATCCTCGGACAGCTCCATCCGGTGTAGGGCCGCCACGGCGGCTCCAAGTGGCGGCGCACCGAACACCGGTCCTCGTGCGAGCCAAGAGGAAGCTGGGGGAGAGGCGCGCCGCGCAGATGCGACATGAGCAGGTAGTCACGCCCGTCGAGCAGTTCCGAGCGCCCGCCCGCGAGCACCTCGGGAACTGGCGCTCGGCCGGGCGCAGTGGCGGCCAAACGGTCGAAGCTTGCCTCCGCGGCGAGCAGGCCGCGCTCGTAGGTGAGTGCAGGAGTGCCGGGAGGCGGTGCGATCTTCAGGACGGACGCGGTGCCGTCAGCCTCGGTGATCGAGAGCACGCGGTTGTAGGTGCCTCCGGCGAGAACAGCGACGTCGTCGGTGACTGGTCTTTCGAGCTGCTGCCGGCAGAACGCCACGACCTGCGCCGCGACCTCGCTCGGCGCCGCCAGAAGGCGAGCATCGTCGTCGTTCACCTGCGTCGAGCCTTCCGGGCGGCCGGCACCCCGATGACTCCTCGGACCTCGCGCTGCCACGGGGCCAGTCTCTCGCGTCGGCTTGCAAAGGCCCGTCAGCATTAGGCTTTCGCCGGTGCCCGCCCGTCTGCCTTACCTGAACGCGCGCCTCCAGGGTTACACGACGACGATCTTCGCCGAGATGTCGGCCTTGGCGCTCGCGACCGGGTCGGTCAACCTCGGCCAGGGCTTCCCTGACTCGGAGGGACCCGAGGAGCTCAGGGAGGCAGCGGTCGCCGCCATCCGGGCCGGTCACAACCAGTACCCGCCCGGGATCGGCATCCCCGAGCTGCGCCAGGCGATCTCGGCGCACCAGCTCGAGTGCTACGGCCTGGCCTACGACCCCGACGAAGAGGTCCTCGTGACCGCCGGCGCCACCGAGGCGCTCGCCGCGTCGCTCCTCGCGCTCTTGGAGGTGGGCGACGAAGTCGTGGTCTTCGAGCCGTACTACGACGCCTACGCGGCGGTAACGGCACTCGCCGGTGCAAGTCGCAAGGTGGTCACGCTCCGGCCGGGACCCGAGGGGTGGACCTTCGATCCCGCCGAGCTGGAGGCCGCCGTGACAGCGCGGACGCGGCTTTTGCTCTTGAATTCACCGCACAATCCGACTGGCAAGGTCTTCTCCGCTGCCGAGCTCGAGCTCATCGCCCGATGCTGTCGAGAGCACGACCTGCTGGCGGTCACCGACGAGGTCTACGAGCACCTTGTCTATGAGGGCGCCCACGTCCCCCTGGCCAGCCTGGAGGGGATGCGCGAGCGCACCGTGACGATCTCGTCCGCGGGCAAGACCTTCTCGGTGACCGGCTGGAAGATCGGATGGGCGTGCGCGCCGCCGGAGCTGCTCGCGGCGGTTCGCGCCGCCAAGCAGTTCCTCACCTACGTCAACGGGGCGCCGTTCCAGCACGCCGTGGCGCACGCGCTCTCCCTCGGATCCCGCCTGACCGCGCCGCTGGCCTTGGATCTCGCGGAACGGCGCGACCTGCTGTGTGACGGGCTCGCCGCGCTCGGCTTCCTGGTGCACCGGCCCGCGGGCACCTATTTCGCCACGACCGACCTGCGCAGCATCGGCGAGCACGACGGCTACGCCTTCTGCCGCTCACTGCCCGAGCGCTGCGGGGTGGTGGCGGTGCCGAGCGCCGCGTTCTACGACCACGCCGCCGAGGGGCGTCACCTCGTGCGCTGGACCTTCTGCAAGCGCCGGGAGACCCTCGAGGAGGGCCTCACGCGCCTGAAGGGGCTCGGGACCGGCCAGTGAAGATCGCCCTCGTCCAGGCGGACCTCACCTTCGAGGACCGGGAAGCCAACCTGCCTCGTTACCGCAAGCTTGCAAAGCGCGCCGCAGCCGAGGGCGCCCGGCTCGTGCTGTTCCCCGAGATGTTCGCCACGGGCTTTTCGATGGCACCCGAGCGGACCGCCGAGCCGGCGAGCGGTCCGACCGTCGAGTTCTTGGGCGAGCAGGCGGCATCGCTCGGTGTCTACCTCGCCGGGTCGATGCCCTTCGACCGGGGAGACGGCGGGAGAGCGACGAACCGGTTCGTGTGCGCGGCGCCCGACGGCTCGCTGACCACCTACGACAAGATCCACCCGTTCAGCTACGGCGGCGAGGACCTCCACTACGCGGCGGGGGACCAGCGCACGACCTTCCAGATCGACGGCGTCCGCCTCACGCCCTTCATCTGCTATGACCTACGCTTTGCCGACGCCTTCTGGGTCGAGGCGGAACGGACCGACTGCTACCTCGTCGTGGCCAACTGGCCAGCGGCTCGCCAGGAGCACTGGTCCACACTGCTGCGGGCGCGGGCCATCGAGAACCAGGCGTACGTGGTCGGAGTGAACCGGGTCGGCGAGGGCGGCGGAATCAGCTACGCCGGCGGCTCAGCGGTCATCGGACCGTTCGGAGAGGTCGTCGCCGAAGCCGGCTCGGAGGAGCAGCTCGTGCTCGCCGAGGTCGAGCCGGGTCGGGTCGCCGAGGTGCGCGCTCGGTACCCGTTCCTCGTGGACCGCTCACCCCAGCGCACCGAGGAGGCTGCGGTCCGGGCTGTTCAGGCCTTGGGCTGAGCCACCACGTCGAAGACGAACGCGTAGGGACCGCCGCCGGAGCTCTTCGGGACCTGGATGAGGACTCGGCTCCCGACCGGCACGCCGACCAGGGGGTCGAGGATGCTGGACTGGGAGGGGTTGCCAACCGCCTCGGCGTTCGGCACGGAGGTCCAGGTGGAGACCTTCTGAGAGCCGGTCCAGTTGGTGGCGACGTACTGGTCGACGATGAGCCCGGGCTTGACCTTGGCGCCGTGGCCGCGAGCGAGAAGGGTCACGCTCGCCTTCTTCGGCTGCGCTGCGGACTTGGTAACCGTCAGGGTCGGGGCTCCACCGGTCGGGCCGCTTATCTTGATGCCGTTCACCTCGGTCTTCAGGACCGCGGCGTGGGGGTCGCCGTGGACGCCCTTGCTGTAGGTGCCGACGACGTCGATCACGAAGACGAGGACGCTTTTGCTGGTAATGCCGACCGAGGTCTGTCCGGTCTTGCCGTACCCGTCGGCCGGTGGGATGACGAGCTCCACGCGCGAGCCGACCTTGGTGCCGACGAGCTTGTCGTCCCAGCCCTTGATGACCTTGCCCTCACCGATCTGGATGGGGAAGAGCGCCTTGCCGAACGAGGTGTCGAAGTCCTTCTTCGCTCCCCAGACCTGTCCGTAGTAGTTCGCGACCAGCAGGTCGCCCTTGGCCACGGTGGACCCGGTCCCCTGGTGGAGCACTTCGGACTCGAGCGTCTGGGGCGCCGCCGCGCTCGGGAAGGAGAGCTTGGGCTTCACGCCGTAGCCACCGGTGACCGTGGCGAACTTCGCCTTGGTGGCGGCGCCTGCAAAGGAAGTGAGGGCCACGCTGGCGCCGGCGACGGAGCCGCCGAGGACGAGTGCGGCGGAGAGGAGGCCCACACGGCGGGCACGACGGGGTTGGGAGCGGTGGAAAGGCACGTGGAGAGGTTAGGCCAGGGCCGGCCCCGCCGTCGTTCGGCCGGCAAGCTGGGAATTCGGGGTTCCGCGATGCCGTGAGGCGGGTAGCGACGAGCCATGCACCGCGAGCACGAAGACGAAAACCCGAAAGAGGAGCTGGAGCTGGAAGGGATTCCGGCCGACCTCTACGACCAGCCGCCTGGCATCGACGTCGAGACGGAGTCCGAGGGGATCATGGCTCCTCGAGACCACTCGATCGCCTCTGGCAGTGACCCGGCTTACCCGAACACCGCCGAGGAGGAGCGCCGGCCCGAGAGCGTGGCCGATCGCGCCCGTCGGGAGCAGCCCGACTTCGGCCAGCCCGGCTACTCGCCCGCCGACGACGAGCCGAGGTTTCGCCTCCTCGATCCTGACCTTGACGATGCCGGCGAGGACGTTGATAGCGAGGTGCTCGCTGAGCTTGCCGACGACGAGGGCGAGCTGTCCGGTCCCGAGGAGGCGGCGATGCACGTCGTGGGCGAAGACGCCGCCGACGACCTCGATCCCGCCGTCGAGCGAGCGGAGTACCTCGAAGGCCGCTGATCGGCGCTCAGCTCGGCTCGTGGCTTACGTCGGCCAGGTCTGCGGGAACGGCGGGACGACCCCGGTGCGAACGAGTTCGGCGTAGAAATGCCCGCTGTGCTTCACGACGCGCTCGCCCGTCGGGAAGTCGACGAAGGCGATCCCGAAGCGCTTTTGGTAGCCCCAGGCCCACTCGAAGTTGTCGAGGAGGGACCACGCGAAGTAGCCGGCGAGGTTCGCACCCGCTTCGATCGCCCGGGCGCACGCCGCGAGGTGCGTATGGAGGTACTTGACGCGCTCGACGTCCACCACCTCGCCCTCCGGGTTGACGTAGTCCTCGGCGGCGCAGCCGTTCTCGGTGACATAGAGGGCAAGCCCGGGCGCTTCGGCGGAGAGCCCGACCAGTAGGTCGAAGAGCCCGTCGGGCTCGATCAGCCAGCCCATGTTGGTCTTCTCCAGCCCTTCGGGGTCGTACCCCACAACTCCAGGCAGGCCGAGGTCGAACGGGCGCTCGCCCCGGCGCAGGTTCTCGGGCTCGCCGCGACGCAGATGCGTCGGCGAGTAGTAGTTCACGCCGAGAAAGTCGATCGGCTGATGGATGGTCTCAAGGTCGCCTGAGGCCACGAGGTCGGCCGGCGGCAGGAACTCCGGACGCGCGGCGTGCGGATAGCGGCCGTGCAGCACGGGGTCCAAGAAGATGCGGTTGGCTTCGGCGTCGCAACGCTCTCGTGCCTCTTCGAGGCCGTCCCCCTCCGTTCGCACCGGATACAGGTTCAAGGTGATGCCGACAGGCGTCCCCGAGGGGAGGATGGCCCGCAGCGTCTCGGTGGCCATTCCATGGGCGAGCAGCAGGTGGTGGGTGGCCGCCGCGGCTGCCGGCCAGTCCCGAAGTCCCGGGGCATGCTCGCCCTCGCGGTAGCCGTGGCTGGCGACCACCTGGGGCTCGTTGAGGGTGATCCACCGACTGACCTGGTCCCCGAGCGCCTCGGCCATGATGCCGGCGTACTCGGCGAAACGTCCCGCGGTGGAGCGCACCGCCCAGCCCCCCTCGTCCTGCAGCTCTTGGGGAAGATCCCAGTGGTAGAGGGTGAGGGTGGCCGCGATGTCGTGCTCGGCGAGCTCGTCAACAAGGGCGCGGTAGTAGTCCAGCCCCTTTTGGTTCACCGGGCCGCGTCCGCCCGGCTGGACCCGTGGCCAGGACACCGAGAAGCGGTAGGAGTGGAGCCCGAGGCCCGAGAGCAACGCCACGTCGTCTCGGTAACGGTGATAGGAGTCACACGCGATGTCGCCGGTGTCGCCGCGGCAGACCTTGCCCGGAGTATGGCTGAAGGTGTCCCAAACCGAGGCGCCACGGCCATCTTCGGTCGCGGCACCCTCGATCTGGTAGGCCGCAGTTGCCGCACCCCATACGAAGCCTTGTGGGAAGGAGAGCCCATCCGCCGCGCTGCCGTCGCCTGTCGTGGTCATGTCCCCCTCCTTCGATGGAGCCTTGACGGCTCCGAGCGCGAACCTTAGTGTAAGCGCTTAGACACGGGGTGTAAGCGCTTAGATTCCTCGCCGGGCGGGGATGACGGGCATCCCGCGAGGGGGCACCGCTACGGTGCGAAATCGGGAAGCAGGTCTGCAAGGGGGGGACCTCGACCAAGGGGGAATTGGCGCCTGCGAGGCGGTCTGTCGCGGCGCCAGACCAGCCGAAGCACCGCATTGCGTGCAGGCTGCAGACGGGGGAGTAGCGAACTGACCACGCTCTATGACGTCGCGCGGGCCGCGGGCGTTTCAACGGCGACTGTCTCGAGGGTCGTGCACGGGCACGACCGTGTCCGCGAGGCGACTCGCGCACGGGTCCAAGCGGTGATCGAGCAGCTCGGCTACGTCCCCGACGGCGCCGCCCAAAGCCTCTCGCGCCGGCGCAAGGAGATCATCGGCCTCGTCAGCGTGGAGCGGGTCTCGCCCCAGTTCGACATCGAGAACATGAGCCTGCTCTTCTACGACGAGGTGCTGCACGGGGTGGAGGGGCGCCTTCGCGAGCACGGGTGGTCGCTCCTCATCACCTTCCTGAAGTGCGGTGACCTCGTCAGCTTCGATCGGTTGCTGTCGCTCTCGGGGAAGGTCGACGGGCTGCTCATCGGGGAGGGCATCGTGCCGTCGCCGCTGCTCGCGCGAGTAGCGATGCGCGTGCCCGTCGTCGTGATCGCCGGTGCTCCAGACGAGAAGGTCGCCGACGTCGTCGCCGCCGACAACCGCTCCGGATCGGCCGCCCTCGTACGGCACCTCATCGAAGAACACGATCGGCGCTCCCTCTTCCACGTCGACGGGCCGCCGACCGCACCGGACGCCCGTGAGCGGCGCCTTGCCATCGAGCAGGTGGTCGCGGCGCACCCGCGTACCCAGATCGTCGGCTCGTACCGCGGCATCTTCAGCGCCGAGAGCGGCGAGCGAGCCGCCGAGGCCATGCTCGCCGAGCGGCGCCACCACCTTCCCGACGCGGTCGTCTGCGCGAACGACCAGATGGCCATCGGCGTGCTCCAGGCCCTGTCGAGAGCCGGCATCAGCGTGCCCGAGCACATCGCCGTTGTGGGCTTCGACGACATCTATCCGGGGAACCTCTCGGACCCGCCACTGACGACTGTCCACCAGCCGATGCGCCTGCTCGGTGAGCGCGCCTGCTCGAGGCTCCTCGATCGGATCGCGCAGCCTGACCTGCAGCCGCGGGTGGAGCTGCTTCCTACCGAGCTCGTGATCCGGGCAAGCTGCGGGTGCACGCCCGCGTCGGCGCGGCGAAGCGTCGTGACTCCGCTCGCGGCGGCCCGGCCACGCCGGCGTGCCATCCCCTCGGTGGTCAAGCCCGCCCGCCGCCCCGCCGGCAAGGCCCGCTGAGGCCAGCAGTGGGCTTCATCGTGCGCCGGCTGGTGTTCTACGTGGTCGCCGCATGGGCTGCCCTCACGGTGAATTTCTTCATCCCACGTGCCATGCCCGGCAACGCCGTCGAGGCGATCATGTCGAAGTTCCCCAACCTGCAGCCCAGCGCCTTCCACGCCCTGCAGGCGATGCTCGGGGTCGCTCATCCGGGCTCGTTGTGGCACCAGTACTTCACGTACATCGATGACGTGTTCCACTTCAACTTCGGGGTCTCGGTCAGCCAGTACCCGGCGAAGGTCTCGACCTTGCTCGGCCAGACGATCCCGTGGACTCTGACGCTCGTCGGCGCGGCGACCGTGATCGCCTTCTTCTTGGGCACGGCCCTCGGCATCGCGGCGGGATGGCGGCACGGAGGCTGGCTCGACCGGGTGCTGCCCGGGCTGATGTTCTTCCAGGCGATTCCGTACTTCTTCCTCGCCCTGATTCTCGTCGACCTGCTCGCGGTCACGGTCCACCTGTTCCCGATCGGCCAGGGCTATGCGGCGGGGTACGTGCCGGGGTGGCATTGGAGCTTCATCGGCAGCGCGATCTACCACTCCGTGCTGCCGGCGTTCACGATCGTGATCACCTCGGTCGCGGGCTGGATGCTGCAGATGCGCAACGTCATGATCACCACGATCGGCGAGGACTACGTGCTTGCCGCCCAAGCCAAGGGCCTCTCCAGTCGCCGGGTCGTGTTCACCTACGCGGCCCGCAACGCCCTGCTCCCTCAGCTGCAGGGCTTCGGGCTGGCACTGGGCTTTGTCGTCTCCGGGGCGATCATCATGGAGATCGTCTTCTCCTACCCGGGGATCGGCCTGCTCCTGCTGAACGCGGTGACCTCTAACGACTACCCGTTGATGCAGGCGATCTTCCTCGTGATCACCTTCACCGTCCTTGTCGCCAACTTCGTCGTCGACCTGGTGCTCGTGCTCGTGGACCCGCGCGTCCGCTCACAAGAGGGGGCGTAGATGGCGCTCGCTCTGCCGGCGATCAGCACCGAACCCTCTGCGCTCGAGGACAAGCACCGAGGGCCCGGCCTGTGGCGTCGTCTGCCGCCGAAGGCGAAGGTCGGCGCGGTGATCCTGGGGCTGTTCGTGCTCGCAGCGATCATCGGGCCGATGGTCAGCCCCTACGACCCGGGCTTCCAGGACCCCTCACCGGGCCTCTCTCTTCATGCGCCGGACGGGGCCCATCTGCTCGGCACCACCCAGAGCGGCCAGGACGTTCTCTCTCAGCTGCTCTCCGGTATCCGGCTCACCCTGGAGCTGGCCTTCGCCGTCGGCGCCATCGCCACGGCGTTGTCCGTGATCGTCGGGGTCACCGCGGCGTTTCTCGGGGGCATCTGGGACGAGCTGCTCTCGCTCGTCTCGAACGTCTTCTTGGTCATCCCGGCGCTGCCGCTGCTCATCTTGCTGCTCGGTTACCTGCCCCAAAAGGGCCAGACCGCCACGATCGTCGTGCTCAGCGTGCTCGGCTGGCCTTGGGGAGCGAGGGTCATCCGCGCTCAGACCCTCGCCATCCGAAATCGCGACTTCGTCTCGGCGGCACGCGAGACCGGCGAACGGACGTGGCGGATCCTCGCCTTCGAGATCGTCCCGAACGAGGTGAGCCTCATCGCGGCGAGCTTTGTGAACACGGTGCTCTACGCGATCGCCACATCCGTCGCCCTCGCGTTCATCGGCCTCGCCGACTTCTCGAGCTGGAGCCTTGGCACGATCCTTTACTGGGCCCAGAGTCAGCAGGCGCTGCAGCTTGGCGCGTGGTGGTGGTTCGCTCCTCCGGGGATCGCCGTGGCGCTCATCGGCACCTCCCTCGTGCTGTTGAACACCGGCATCGACGAGCTCGGAAACCCGCGCCTTCGAGACGCCAACGGCTCCAGTCGGGTCTCGGGGCGACGAAGGGTACGTCCGACCGATCCCACCCCGGTGCTGCTGGAGACGCCGCCTCGCGGCCGTCTCGCCGGCTTCGCGCACTCGTTCTCTCGAAGTTCGCTCCTCGAGCGCGACCGCACCCGAGCGACGCGCCCGGCCGGGCGCGCTCGCAGTGCAGTGCGATCGGCTCGGCGCCAAGCCCCCCTTCTGCCCGGCGGTGAGCAGCAGTGAGGGCGGCCCACCGCTCCCGCCCCGAGGTGCTCGGCGAGCGACCGGCGCGCCCGACCCCCGACAAGGATCCAATCCTGTCGATTCGCGACCTGTCGGTGGTGTACCGCACCCCTGGCGGTGACGTCCGGGCGGTTCACAAGGTGAACCTGGATCTACGTCCCGGCGAGGTGGTCGGCCTGGCGGGCGAGAGTGGCTCGGGCAAGTCGACCCTCGCCTACGGAGCCTGTCGCCTGCTGCGGGCGCCAGCGCTGATCACCAACGGAAGCGTCCGCTACCACGGTCGGAGGGTTCCCGAGCCGGTCGAGATCTTGCAGCTGCGCCGCGAGGAGCTGCGGCGTCTGCGCTGGCGGGAGATCGCCATCGTCTTCCAGAGCGCGATGAACGCCCTCAACCCGGTCCTGAACGTGCGAGACCAGCTGCTCGACGTGATCCAGGCGCACCTGCGCCTCTCCAAAAGAGAGGCGATGGAGAAGGTCGCCTCGCTGCTCGAAGTCGTCGGGATCCCGCAGACCCGGCTGCGCAGCTACCCCCACGAGCTCTCCGGCGGCATGCGCCAGCGCGTGATGATCGCCATGGCGCTCGCCACTGATCCCGAAGTCGTGATCATGGACGAGCCGACGACCGCGCTCGACGTGGTGGTCCAGCGCGACATTCTCGCCCAGATCGTCGAGCTGAAAGAGCGGCTCAACTTCTCCATCCTCTTCATCACCCACGACCTGTCACTGCTGCTCGAGCTGGCCGACCGGATCGCCGTGATGTACGCCGGCCAGCTGGTGGAGATCGGCTCGGGCAAGGAGATCCACCAAGCGCCCGCGCACCCCTATACGAAGGGCCTCCTCAACTCGTTCCCGTCGCTTCGCGGTCCGCGCCGCGAGCTCGTGGGGATCGCCGGCTCGCCACCCGACCTCGGCAACCCGCCTCCCGGCTGCCCGTTCCTGCCACGTTGCAGCTATGGGCGCCCACAGTGCACTTCGGTCGACATGAGTCTGCTGGCGGTCGATGAGACACCGGATCCCGAGCACGTGACCGCCTGCCCGTTCGTCACGCCGACGACCCCGGTGCCGCCGGGTCACGCGACAGCCGCACCGAGCGTGGCG
>JAODBN010000161.1 GCA_025463965.1 Acidimicrobiaceae bacterium | reverse complement strand
CTCTCGAGCGTTCCCAGTCGTGAAGGCGCCGAATGTCGTCGAAGTCCTGGCAGAGGCGGCGACGAGGTGGGGCACGCCAGCCTCGATGCTCTCCGACAACGGTGCAATCTTCACTGCCGCGTATCGCGGGGGCCGCTGCCTGACCGAGATCGTGCTCGAGGCCCAGGGCATCGAATTCCGACACTCGCGGCCCTATCATCCCGAGACCTGCGGCAAGGTCGAGCGCTTTCACCAGACCGTGAAGAAGTACTTGGTGATGCACGACGCACCGAGCTCGGTGGCCGGATTGCAGCGCCAACTCGACACCTTCACGAGCTATTACAACGAGGTCCGTCCCCATCGTGCGAAGGGTCGCAAGACCCCGCTCGAGGCGTTCAACGCCCGTCTCAAAGCGACACCGATCGGACCACCCGGTGCACCGTTCCTGCACTATCGGATCCGCAAGGACCGCGTCGATGACGCCGGCAAGATCACCCTTCGCTACGCCGGCAAGCTCCGCCACATTCACGTCGGCCGACCGCATCGCGGACGACCCGTTCTGGTGCTCGTCGCCGATCGCGATGTGCGCGTGCTCTCAGAGGATCACGAGCTCATCAGTCACGTCGTGATCGACCCCGCGAAGAACTATCAGGCGAAGTCGACGGTCTAATGTCCGGGATGTCTGGAGACAGTTGTCCACTCTGTCTCGCGACATCACATGCGTGTCGGAGGGGGGACTTGAACCCCCACGCCCTTTCGGGCACCAGCCCCTCAAGCTGGCGCGTCTGCCTATTCCGCCACTCCGACAGAGTGCCGGCACATCGCCGAGGCGAGTGCGCCGACGTACGATAGCAATCCCGGAACCACGGTCTCTGACAGCGGTTCAGCCTCCTGGAGTCGTGGTGGTCGTCGGAAGCGGACTCAGCTGGATAGCCCAATCTTGGGCATCCCACAGTGGTCCCACTTCAGTCTGGGTACTGCTCACGTTCACGAGGTCCACCCTCGTCACAAGCTCTGCTGGCATCTGAAAGAGCGGCAACGTCGGAAGATCGAGCCAGAGCCTGATGTCGATCTTGTTGTAGAGACTCGAGGCCGCGGAGGCGTTCAGCTGGGCAGACGCCGAAGCGAAGAGGCTGTCCACCTCGGGATCGTCGTACCCGAGGACGTTTCGGCTCACCGCACCCGTCACCGTTGCTCCGGGCTCGGTCTCATCACCGGTCACGATCAGGGCCGGAGCCTTCGGGACCACGGGTGAGAGTGCCGTGGTCGTGGTCGCGGCATCGGTCGGCGCGATCGGGGTCGGACCGACTGGTTTGGTGTAGAGCGCGCTCGCTGTGGACGGATAGGCCGACACCAGATATGGCACCAGTGCAAGCTGGTAGCGGCCGGTCGGCAGCAGATCGGAGAGCAGTCTCGCCTGCGGGACATTGGTCACACTGACCGTTATCCCGGCCTGGAGGAGCTGGGATGACAGCTCCGCCTCGATCCGAGCGATGAGCGGGTTACCGGCAGGGCCGATGAGTTGGAGGGCCAGAGGCTTGCCGCTCGGACTTAGGACGTCGCCGCTCGATGACATGGGGTAGCCGGCCTGGGCCAGAAGGCTGTCTGCCTCGGTGAGGTTGACCGATCCGAAGGCCCCGTCGTTCCCCTGGCTGCCGGGAGCCCCCGCCGCATAGACACGGTTGCCAGCGGTCTGGCCGAACGAGGTGAGCAGGCCCACGGTGTTCGTCACGAGCTGGTTGCGATCGATCGCGGCTGCAACTGCCTCGCGGACGAGCGGATCGGACAAAACCGGGTCGGACACGTTCATCGCCAGCTGCCAAAGCGTCGGCGTGAGCGCCCCCTGCTCGTTGAGATCATGGGCCGCTGCAACGACGTCGACAGAGGGGCTTGGCATGAGCTGGGCGACGTCGATGTGCCCCGAAGCGAGTCCCCTCAAAGCCTCGGCGTCGCTGTGGACGACTCGGAAGATGATTCGGTTGAGGAGCGGCTGGTGTCCCCAATAGGCGGGGTTCCTGCCCAAGATGAGCTCCCGCCCCGGGATGACCCGGGTGATCATGAACGGTCCGCCGGAGATGACCTTCTTCGGGTCGAAGCCGTTGAAGGCGGCGACCCACCCGTACTGGGCGGCGACGTGGGCGGGAACGAGATCGGTGAACAGGCCCTGCCAGTCGGCGTAGGGCTGCTTGAAGGTGACGGTCATGGTCTTGCCGCCGTTGGTGCCGACGATCGAGGCGATGTCTTTGTAACCGGCCAGCGGCTCGAGGGCAGGAAGCCTGGCGCCGTAGGCGAGCTGGTGGATCCAGTCATAACGGAAGTCTGCTGCGGTGATCGGGACACCGTCGGACCAGGTTGCTTTGGGATTGATCAGATAGACAACCGTCTGGGGATCGACACCCACAACCTCCGCCGTCAACAGGCCCGAGCCAGGAAGGCCGCTCGTGTCGTTGGCGAGCACTGCCTGCATCTGGCTATTGACGACGAAGGGCTGCGGCCACACCTGCTGCATGACCATCGAGGTGATGCTCGAGCTGCCGGTCGCCGTCCACGGGTTGAACTCGGCTGGGAGGCTCTGCACAGCGACGGTGACCGTGCCGCCGTTCTTGAGGACGAGCGTGTTGGGGCCGGGAATGGTCGTCGAAGTCGCTGCCGCGCTCTTCGGTGCGGCGCCCGTGGCTGTGCTGAGACCCGCGGCGAGGAGCGCGAGCGCTGACGCCGCGAGCGCCGCTCGCCTCAACCCCAGCGCAAGCCGACGATGACGGTGGTGAAGGCGAAGATGACCGCGACGGTGATCGTCAGGCGGTCGAGGTTCTTCTCGGCGACCGTT
>JAODBN010000153.1 GCA_025463965.1 Acidimicrobiaceae bacterium | reverse complement strand
TCAACGTGCGGGCGGACGACGTCTCCGCGCTCGCCGACTTCGCTACCAAGGGCCCGGGCCAGCGTGAGATCGCCTTCTCCCCGGCCCGCATCCTCTTGCAGGACTTCACCGGGGTGCCGTGCGTGGTCGACCTGGCGGCCCTCCGCGACGCCGTCGAACAGCTCGGGGGCGAGCCCGACCGGGTGAACCCGCAGGTGCCCGTCGACCTCGTCATCGACCACTCGGTGATCGCGGACGTGGCGGGACGGCCCGACGCCTTCGCCCGCAACGCCGAGCTCGAGTTCCAACGCAACGGCGAGCGCTACCGGTTCCTGCGCTGGGGCCAGCAGGCCTTCTCCAACTTCTCGGTCGTCCCCCCTGACACGGGCATCTGTCACCAGATCAATCTGGAACTGCTCTCGCGGGTGATCTACGCCGACGAGGCCGGCAACGCCTACCCCGACACCCTCGTGGGCACCGACTCGCACACCCCGATGGTGAACGGGCTCGGCATCATCGCCTGGGGCGTCGGCGGCATCGAGGCAGAGGCAGCGATGCTCGGCCAGCCGATCTCCATGCTCGTGCCCCCCGTCGTGGGCCTGCGTCTCGACGGGGAGCTGCCCGAGGGCGCCACGGCCACCGACCTCGTGCTCACCATCGCCGAGCTGCTGCGCCGTCACGGAGTCGTCAGCAAGTTCGTCGAGTGCTACGGGCCCGGCGTTGCATCGGTGCCCGTGGAGAACCGGGCGACGATCGGCAACATGTCGCCCGAGTACGGCTCCACGGTGACGGTCTTTCCCATCGACGACGAGACGCTGCGCTACCTGCGCTTCACGGGGCGCCCCGACGACCTCGTCGCCCTGGTCGAGGCATACGCCAAAGAGCAGGGACTGTGGCACGACCCGTCGGTCGAGCTGGCGTACTCCGAGACCCTCGCCCTCGACCTGTCCTCGGTGGTCCCGAGCATCGCCGGCCCCTCCCGGCCCCAGGACCGTGTGCCGCTCGACTCGGCTCGCACCTCGTTCGCCTCGGCGCTTCGCGCTTCGCTCGCCGGCTCTGCGAAGGCCGACGCCGCGGGCGAGACCGAGGACGACCGCCCTCACGTCGAGGTCCGGGTCACCTTGGAGGACGAGACCGAGGTGGAGCTCGACCACGGCCACGTCGTGATCGCCGCCATCACGAGCTGCACCAACACCTCGAACCCCCAGGTCATGCTCGCCGCGGGCCTGCTCGCCCGGCGCGCCGTCGAGCGTGGCCTCACCGTGCGCCCGTGGGTGAAGACCTCGCTCGCCCCCGGCTCGAGGGTGGTCATGGAGTACTACGACCGAGCAGGGCTGACCCCCTACATGGAGAAGCTCGGGTTCGGGCTCGTCGGCTTCGGCTGCACCACCTGCATCGGCAACTCGGGGCCGCTCGAGCCCGCGGTTTCCGAGGCGATCACGGCGAACGACCTCGCGTGTGTGGCGGTGCTCTCGGGCAACCGCAACTTCGAGGGACGCATCCACCCCGACGTGCGGATGAACTACCTCGCCTCGCCGCCGCTCGTCGTCGCCTACGCCCTCGCCGGGACGATGGACGTGGACCTGCTCGAAGAGCCGATCGCGGTCGACCCCGCCGGCGACCCCGTCTACCTGCGCGATCTGTGGCCCAGCCAGGACGAGGTGACCGCTGCGGTACGCGACGCCGTTCAGCCGACGATGTACACCTCGGGCTACGCGGACGTGTTCGCCGGCGATGAGCGGTGGCGCTCGCTCGGCTCGAGCAGCGGCAACCGCTACGCCTGGGACGACACCTCGACCTACGTGCGCCGTCCGCCGTACTTCGACGGCATGGGCCCAGAGCCCGAGGCGCTCACCGACGTCGAGGGGGCGCGCGTGCTCGCGGTCCTCGGCGACAGCGTGACGACCGACCACATCTCGCCGGCCGGGAACATCCGGGCCAGCAGCCCCGCCGGTCGCTGGCTCGTCGAACAAGGCGTCCAGCCGGCCGACTTCAACTCCTACGGGACGCGCCGGGGCAACCACGAGGTGATGATCCGGGGCACCTTCGCCAATGTCCGCATCCGCAACCGCTTGGCGCCCGGAACCGAGGGCGGCGTCTCGATCCACCTCCCCGACGAGGAGCAGGCGAGCATCTACGAGGTGGCGACCCGCTACGCCGAGGAGGGCGTGCCCCTCATCGTTCTCGCGGGCAAGGAGTACGGCTCGGGCTCCTCGCGAGACTGGGCCGCCAAAGGCACGGCGCTGCTCGGGGTCAGAGCGGTCCTGGCGGAGAGCTTCGAGCGGATCCACCGCTCGAACCTCGTGGGGATGGGCGTCGCCCCGCTGCAGTTCACGGGCGGGGACACCGTCGAGTCGCTCGGGCTCACCGGGCGCGAGCACTTCGATGTGGTCGGGATCGCCGGGGCGAGCGCGTCCGAGCTCATCGGACGAGAGGTCACCGTGCGCGCCGACGGGCGCGAGCTCACGGCCAAGCTCCGGATCGACACCCCCACCGAGGCCGAGTACTTCCTGCACGGCGGGATCCTCCGCTACGTGGTGCGCAAGCTGGCGGCCTCCTGAGCACGCTCACGGTCGCCTCCTTCAACGTCCACGTCGGGGCTGACGGCTGGGGCCGCCGCTACGACCTGGCAGCCTCGGTGCGCTCGCTCGACTCCGACGTCGTGTTCCTCGCCGAGGCGTTCTTTCCCGAAGAGGGCGACTCGCTTGCCGAGATCGCCAAGGCCGCCGGCTACGAGGTCGTCGCCGACGCTCAGCTGGCGAAGGCGCGCATTCTCGAGCCGCCACCGCTGAGCCGGGCCGAGTCACACCGGTGGGGCCCCGGCGGCGACCGGTCGCCCGGGGTGCAGATCCTCGGCCACCGGCGCCGTCGCCGGATCCGCCGCGGCCGGACGCGCCAGCCCGAGGCGGCGCGCGGCGGCATCGGCGTGGCGCTCTTGAGCCGCGTTCCGGTTCGCTCCGCGGAGGTCCTCCCGATCACCCGCCTGAAGCGGGACTGGATGGACCGGGTGGCACTTCGCGCCGAGGTCCGGGTCGGCGACTCCTCGGTCATCGTCGTCGGGACCCACTTCCCTCACCTCAGCCAGGGCTCGCCGCTGCGCATCGCAGAGCTGCGGCGCCTGCTTGCCGAGTCGTCGACGCCCGGTGTGCTGATGGGCGACATGAACTGTTTCGGGCCGCCGCTCGTGCTCGCGCTCCCGGGCTGGCGCCGGGCGGTGCGCGGGCGGACGTGGCCAGCTTGGCGGCCGATCTGCCAGCCCGATCACGTCCTCGTCAACCGGGCGGTGCGAGACGCCGAGGGCGAGGTGCTGGCGCCGGCCGGCGCGGACCATCGCCCCGTGCGCGCCCGCATCTCCTGGTAGGGGCCGAGCGAGGCACGCTCGGCAGGACCCGGTCTCGCGCCGAGTCGGGCCCTCAGACGGGCGGGACCGCCGGAAAAAATCCGGGGCGAAGCCCGAGCGCCAGCTCGTGTTCGAGCGCGGCGCCCACGCGAAGTAGCACCGCTTCTCCGCCCGCTGGCGCGAGCAGGGTGAGACCGACCGGTAGCCCGGCGACGGTGCCGATCGGCACGTTCATCGACGGATAGCCGGCCATCGCCGCGCTCGAATACGCGCCGACGACGCCACTCGGATCGCCGTTCACCTGGTCGATGAGCCAAGGCGGCGGGAGTGTGAGGACCGCCAGCACCGACGCCCCGGTCTTCTCCAGCGCCGCGTCGATACCTCCGGGCCCGGTGCGCCAACGCAGACGCTCGCGGGCCGCCACGACCATCGGGTCGTCGAGGGGCCCGGCCGCGGCCGCCCGCTCGAGGATGTCCTGGCCGAACAGCGCGAGCTCCTCGCGCTGATGCGCCTCGTTGAAGGCAACGAGCTCCGCCACGGTGCGCGGGCAGGCGTCGGGCGGCCCTGGGCGTCCCGCCAGGTAGGTCTCGACGCCGTGGCGGAACTCGTGCAGGAGCACCAACATCTCGTCGGTGGAGTCCCCCCGCTCGTTGGCGAGGAGCTGGCCGGCGTCGACCGGCTCCGCGCCCGCGCTCGACAGCGCACCGAGGGCCGCCTCGAAGCACGCGGTCGTGGAGCGGGGGCCGTCGGTCAGCCCGTGGCGGAGCACCCCCACCCGGAGTCCCTCGAGAGTGCGCGGGCGAGCGGCGAGGGCAAAGGGACCGTCGGCGCCGCCACCGATCAGCACGTCGAGGAGGAGAGCCACCTCCGCCACGGTGCGCGCCATTGGGCCGACGCAGTCGAAGCTCGCGGCGATCGGCACCACCCCGACGGAGCTGACCCGCCCGAGAGTCGGCTTCAGCCCGACGAGGCCGCAGTGCGCGGCCGGGCACAGGATGGAGCCGTCCGTCTCGGTGCCGAGGGCGAGCGGGGCGTAGCCGGCGGCCAAGGCCGCGCCCGAGCCCGACGAGGAGCCACCCGGGCTGCGATCGAGCGCGTACGGATTGCGGCACTGGCCGCCGACACCGCTCCAGCCGCTCGAAGAGTGCTCGGAGCGAAAGTTCGCCCATTCGGAGAGGTTGGTCTTGCCGAGCACGACCGCGCCCGCCTCACGCAGCCGCGCGACGACCGGCGCGTCGACCAAGGGCCCGGCTCGGGCGAGGGCGAGCGAGCCGGCGGTGGTGCCGAGCGGGCCGGCGGTGTCGATGTTGTCCTTCACGAGGACCGGGACCCCGAGAAGCGGAGCCCGCTTCGCGAGAGAGGGATCACGGCGAAGCGACTCGTCGGCGCGCTCGGCGGCGAAGAGCGCTCCCTCGGGGTCGAGCGAGATGACCGCGGCGGTGCCGAGTCCCTCTTCGGGCCGGTCGAGGGCACCGATGCGCTCCAAGAGCGCTTCCACCCACTCGACCCGTCCGACCTCGGGACAGCCAGACAGAGCGGAGCGATATCCCGCCTCGGCGGTGTCCGGATGACCCGCCGGTTCGCCCTGCCTCACCCGACCGTCACCAGGCGACCGAGCCCGATCGCGCGCAGGCCCGCCTCGAGCTCGGTGCTGAGCCACGAGAACCGGTTGATGACGAGGAGAACGCCGAACAAGGCGAGCAGGAGCGAGGACGCCACGGTGATGGCACCCGAGTGGCGACGCACGAAGGCGAGCGCACCGGCCATGCGGCTGAAGCTGCATCCCACGATCAAGAACGGAAGCCCGAGACCCGCCGCGTAGACGGCCAGCAGCGCTGCGCCCTGGCCGATGCCACGCTCGAGCCCGGCGACCGCGAGCACGGAGGTGAGGACCGGCCCGATGCACGGGGTCCAGCCGAATCCGAAGGCGACGCCAGCGATCGGGGCGGCCACGGGGCCGAGGCGAGAGGGAGCCGGGTGGAAGCGCACCTCGCGATAGAGAAAGGGGAGGCGAAGGGCCAACGAGCCCGCGAGGAACGCCGCCATCACGAGGATCACCGCCCCGGAGACTCGCGTCAGGAGCAGCCGGTGGTGCACGAGCCCCGCGCCGATGGCCGTTGCCGATACACCGAGCAAGACGAACACCAGCGCGAACCCGCCGACGAAACCCAGGGTGTCGCGGATCACCTTGCCGAGGTGGTGGCGGGTGCCTCGACCGCTCTCGGTGATGTCGAGGCCCGTCACCATCGACAGGTAGGCGGGGACCACGGGCAGCACGCACGGCGAGATGAACGAGGCGACGCCGCCCCCGAACGCAACCACATAGCCCACCGAGCCCGACATGCGGGGCAAGCCTCGCACCAAGACGCGGTCCTGGCGAGTCGGCTGGTAGCAGACGTTTTCCCAGCCCAGCGAGGATGCTTGCTTCGCGGCGCTGTCGACGGCATTGTCGACCTGATGCCCGGACACGGATTGAGCGTGCAAGAGCGCGCCGTGCTCGACTTCGAGCGCACCTGGTGGGCGAGCTCGGCGGACGGCACCAAAGCCCAGGCGATCCGGCGTCGACTGTCGATCTCCTCCACGCGCTACTACCGGCTGCTCGACTTGCTGTGCGACTCGCGTGCCGCCCTCGACTACGACCCGTTGGTGGTGCGCCGGCTGCGGCGTCGGCGCACCGAGCGGCGCCGTGCCCTCTTTTTCGGGACCCAAGCGCCCCGCCGGGACGGCTCGCGCTGACCTCGTCCACCCAGGAGGTGGTGGAGCTGCTGTCGGCGGCCCCGGCCGCTTCCTGCCTTCTCACCGACTTCGACGGGACGCTGTCTGAGATCGTCGAGGATCCGACCGGCGCGGTCGCCCTCGATGGCGTCCCCGAGCTGTTGGCCGATCTTTCGGGCCGGCTCGGCTGTGTGGCCGTGATCTCCGGGCGTCCAGTCGCCTTCCTCGCCGCGGCGCTCACCGAGGGGCGCGCCCCGTCCACGCTCGGTCTCTACGGCATCTACGGCGTCGAGGCGGTCGGCGCGCCGGGGGGCGAAGGAGACGAGACGCGCGCCTGGCGAGCGCTCGTCGCCACGGCCCGCGGCGAGGTCCCCGTGCTTCCGGCCGGCGCCGAGCTCGAGGACAAGGGGCTGACCTTTGCCCTCCACTGGCGCAACGCGCCGGATTCAGGACCCGAGCTCGAGGCGTTGGCACAAGGCCTGGCGGCTCGCCACGGGCTCGTCGCCCACCACGGGAAGATGGCGATCGAGCTGATGCCGCGCTTTGGCAGAGACAAGGGAAGCGTGGTCCGAGAGCTCGCCGCCGGACGGCAGGCCGCGTGCTTTCTCGGGGACGATCTCGGAGATCTGGCGGCGTTTCGCGCGCTCGCCGAGCTGTCGAGCACCGGGACCGCCACCGTACGGGTGGCCGTCGCCGGGCCGGAGGCGCCTCGAGAGCTCCTCGCCGAGGCCGACGTGGTCCTCGACGGGCCACGAGCGGCGAGGGCGCTGCTCGAAGAGCTGGCTCGGGCCCTCCCCTGAGCGCCCGAGCGCCGGCTCAGTCGAGCGGTGGCGGAGCGGGGTAGCGGGCCTGGACCGAGACCTCCTCGAACCAGCGCGCCGGGGGGCGCGAGGAGGACCGCTCGGCGAGCACCGCCGCGCGCGCGGCGCGCTCTGCCGGCTCCATCTCGAGGCCCTGCGCCAGCACCCGCGCCGTCCCGGAGACGTCGAACGGCTCCACCTCGAGGGCCGGCCCCTCGAGCTCGGCGTAGGCGCCCGCCTCGCGAGACAGCGCCAGGACGCCGTCGTGGCGGTTCACGATC
>JAODBN010000140.1 GCA_025463965.1 Acidimicrobiaceae bacterium | reverse complement strand
CGGGAGACGGGGCTCGTCCGCCACACGCCGCACACCATCACCGACGAGGAGGCGCTGTTCGTGGAGCTCGACGAGGTGCTGCGACGCGGGTACGCGGTCGACGACGAAGAGGACGTCGAGGGGGTCTTCTGCGTCGGCGCCCCGTTCTTCGACCACAACGGCCAATGCGTGGGCGCCATCAGCGTGACGGGGATCAAGCACGAGCTGCGGCCGGCCAGGCTGGCTGAGATGGGCCGGCTGCTCGGCGACCAGGCGGACGAGGTCTCCAAGCTCCTCGGCGGTCCGTCCTTCGCCGAGGCGGCGGCACGACGGGTCGGGCCGTCCAGCCTCGGGGCCGTGGGGGCCACGCGTTGAGCGCGGCGCTCGTGGTCGACGGGGCCGGAGGGGCTCGCCTCGAGGACCGCCCGGTCCCGGCGAACGGCCCGGGCGAGATCGTGGTGGTCCCGAAGGTGGTCGGCCTGTGCGGCACGGACCTCGAGATCATCGACGGTCGGATCGACCCCGGCTATGTGCGCTACCCACTGGTGCTCGGCCACGAGTGGGCCGGTGTCGTGGAATCGGGGAGCGACCGCCTCCGAGCAGGCGCACCGGTCGTGGTCGAGGGCATCGTTCCTTGCCGGGTCTGTGCCCGTTGCGTGAGCGGGGACACCAACTTGTGTGAGACCTACGACGAGATGGGCTTTATGCGCGACGGCGCGGCGGGGGGCGCGGTCAGCGTGCGCGCAGATCTCGTCCACCCGCTCGCCAACGACGTCGTGCTTGAGCACGGCGCGCTCGTGGAGCCGGCTGCGGTCGTCTACCGTGCCCTGGCTCGCTCGGTGGCCGGGCCGGGGCTGCGATGCCTCGTCGTCGGCGACGGGACGGTCGCGCTCCTTGCCGCCAACCTTTTGCAGCTGTGGTCGCCCGCCAGCGTGACCGTCGCCGGTCAGCGGCCCGAGCAGCGGTCGCTCGTGCTCGCCGCCGGGGCGGACAGCTTCGTCGTCGAAGCGCCGCCGCTCGGAGCGTTCGACCTCGTCGTCGAGGCCGCAGGGAGCCCCCAAGCCGTATCCACGGCGCTCGCGTCGGTCGAGCGCGGCGGCACGGTCGTCCTGCTCGGGCTTCCCGAGCACGGCTCACAAGTCGCCGTCGAGCCGGCCGATCTCGTGAACAACGACGTCACGATCGTGGCGAGCTTCGGCTACACCTCGCGAGCGTGGACGGAGGTGGTCGCACTGCTGAACGCGAAGCGCTTCGTGCCCGGATTCCTCATCACGCACCGGTTCCCGCTCGATCGCTTCGACGAGGCACTCGAGGTGCTTCGTCACCCGGTGCCCGGTGCCGCCCGGGCCAAGGTCGTGCTCGAGCTGAGCTAGCGGGCTCCAAGCAGGTCCACGACGAAGACGAGCGTCTCGCCGCCCTTGATCGCGCCGCCCGCACCCCGGCTCCCGTAACCGAGCGCCGGCGGGATGGTGAGACGCCGCCGTCCGCCGACGCGCATCCCCGCCACGCCGTCGTCCCAGCCCTTGATGACCTGGCCGGCGCCGAGGCCGAACTCGAAGGCTTCATCTCGGTCCCAGGAGGCGTCGAACTGCTGGCCGGTGGACCAGGCGACACCCACGTAGTGGACCGAAACCTGCTGGCCAGGACGGGCCTCGTCGCCCTCGCCGACCTTGAGGTCCTCGATGACGAGCTCGCCCGGTGGGGTGGCGTCGGGGATCGTTACCTCGGGCTTTGGCACTGCGCCTCCTACGGATCGGCCTTCGCCGATCAACCTACCCGCAGAGCGCCCGGGCCTTTTGCGTCGCGTCGGACGCAGCAGCGGGGCCTCATCACCAGGCCCTAACCCTCATCATCAGGCCCTAACACCGCAGAGGTTCGGGCGCCCCTCGGCAAGGAAAAAGGTGGGGGGCATGCTTTTGCACTCCCGCCGGGCGACCGTGGTCTTGACGCGCCTTGCGTTATCCGCGGTCCCCGCGCTCATCGCGGTGGCGATCCTCGTGCCTGGCGGCGCCGGGCCAATGGCTGGCTCGCCTGCGGGCGGTTCCCGGACTGGTCTCAGCTCGCACGCCAAGACTGTTTCTCAGAGAGGTTCCGGCTCGCAGGCGAGTGGATCTCCTCGCGCGAGCGGGGCTGAGGGGCGCAGCGGCTCACACGTGCGCATCGGGCCGCGGCCCCTTCGCAGCACGCGTCCTCGCAGCCCCACCACAACGGTCCCGAGCTCGACTGCAGCGGCGGCGGGGTCGGTCACCATCAGGCAGTGGAGCATGCAGTACCTCGCCTTTCTCAGAGCCCCGGCGAAGAGCACCACGGATCCTCGGGTGGGGTTCCTCGAACGGTGGGCGTTGCTCGAGGGCACGTTCTGGATCGGCAACCGCCACAATCCTCTCGACACCGAGATGGGGGCGAGAGGCGCCAAACTGTGGAACCCGCAGGGAGTTCGCAACTACCGCACCTTGGCGCAGGGGTTCCGGGCGACGCTCGCCACCATGAGACAGCCCATCGACCGCCCCGTCCTCGACGCACTCCGGGACCGGCGCTCCACGCTCGCCGAGCTCGCTCTGGCGCTCGCTGACTCGGACTGGACCGGCTACGGCCCGAGGTCGTGGATCGAGCAGGGCTACGCGAGCCGGGTCTCGGGGCTCCCGATCAAGTCGTTCGGACTGAAGCAGCCGACCGTTTCGCTCGAGGGCGTGCTGGTCGACCCCCTCGGCAAGCCGCTCGTCGGCGTCTGCGTCTCGGTGCTCTCCTCGAAGGCACCCGCGAGAGGGGTCCTCACCGGCGCGGGCGGGACCTTCGACATCGCCGGGCTCCCGCACGCGCCGTACGTACTCGAGGTCGTCGACTGCCACCACGGCGCTCGAGCTCCCACACCCGTTTACTACGACAACCGGGCCGCTCCGGCCTACACGACGACCGTCCGCTCCCGGGCGACCGGGTTCAGCGCGATCTGTTCGGAGGAGGCGCTCTGCCCCGACGTGCAGTACCACCTGCGACACACGATCCACTTCGGAACGATCACCCCGACGATCACCTGGTCCACCCCGGCACCGATCACGGTCGGCACACCGTTGTCGAGCGCACAGCTGCACGCGAGCTCGACGATCCCCGGCTCGTTCACCTACCGACCGGCACTCGGGGCGCACCTCGCGCCGGGCGTCCACTCCCTGGAGGCCATCTTCCGGCCCGAGAATCTCCCCGGGCTGCTCACCACGAAGGCGAAGGTCACCATCGTGGTGAAGCGTTTGACCCCCAAGCTCACCTGGACCGCGCCGGCTCCCATCGCCTTCGGGTCCCGCTTGTCTGCTGTCCAGCTCGACGCCTCCTCGACGGTGCCGGGGACCTTCGCCTACTCGCCGCCGCGAGGAGCCAGGCTCGCTCCGGGCGTTCACGTGCTGGGGGTGACCTTCCGCCCGAGCGACGGGCGGGACTACGCGCTCGCCTCCTCGACGGTGGCGATCCGTGTCGGTCGCATCACACCGGTGATCACCTGGCCCACTCCTGCGTCGGTCACTGCCGGCCAACCCCTCACGGCGGCCCAGCTCGACGCGACCGCGCCGGTTCCCGGGTCGTTCACCTATTCCGTCCCCGCGGGCACGGTGCTCGGCGCCGGCACCCAGGTGGTGGTGGCGAGGTTCGCCCCCCGAGACCGCGCCACCTACACGAGCGCCACCGCGAGCGTCACGCTCACAGTCGTCGCGCCCTCTTCTGGCTAGCGAACGGCTTCTGGCTCGCGAACGGTGACGAAGCCGTCGGCCCGGCTCCGCCGGCGGGCGTCCGGGCCGGCTCCTAGCGGCCGCGCAGGCGGTCGATCTGGCGCCGGTCGCGCTTGGTGGGGCGCCCAGAGGAAGGGTCGCGCTGCAGGACCGGCGAGCGGAGCTCGCGCGGTGGGGGAGGAGGGCTGCGGTCGATGAGGCACCCTGCCGCGGCGGCCGCGCCGACCCGCTTGTCGATCGTCTGGACGACCTCGAGAACTCGGTCGCGCCCGGCGATGCGAGCGGTGACGGTGTCGCCGGGACGAATGGTGGTGGCGGCCTTGGCGCCGGTACCGTTCACGCGAACGTGTCCGCCCCGGCACAGTGCGGTCGCCCCCGAGCGGGTCGCCGCTGCTCGCACCGCCCAAAGCCAGCGATCGACGCGGGTCTCTTCCACGACGGTCCTCCTCGGCGGGGCGTCGACCTCGGCCATCGCCGAACGCCAGCGTCGCCGCCACCGATCGTAGTTGCGAGTCACCGTGGTGCCGGGGCCGCCGCTGCGCGCTCGCGTCGACGCTCAGCCAAGCGCCGACTTGCCTCGGCGCGTCGAGCGACGCGCCGAGGGCTCGGCCCGGTCTGCTTCTGCCCGGTCCTCAGGCTACGTCGAAGCCGCTGTAGGGAGTTCCGAGATAAGGGAAGTTCGAGAGGAAGCCGGAGGGAACGCTGGCGGCCGTAGTCCCGTCGGTCACCGAAGGGACTACGGCGTCGACGGTGTAGGTGGGGTCGACGAGCGGGATCGTGGCACCGGCGATCGCCTGGAGCTCGATGGCGACCACGTCGTCGGTGACCCTGCGACCGTTCGGGAACCCGGCGAGGTCCCCGCCGAGCACACCCAAGGGGCTCGGCGAGCCCGTTGCCGGCGGCACTGCGACGTTGAGCCGCAACAGGTCGGCCTCGACGTTGCCGTTCGAGGTCGTAAAGAGCGGCGCCGTGGGGAGGATCCCGGCGGGAAGGCCGGTGAGCAGGATCGCCTCGAGGTCCACTCGCGGCTTGCTGTATGCCGCAAGGTGCGGGAAGGCACCGGGGAACAGGACGTTGAGAAGCGAGGCCAGCTCAGGCTGGGCGACGAACTTGGCGAACTGTGAGTCGTCGCTCGGCGACTGCCGGTTCCAGTAGTCCTTCTCGGACAACGGGATCAGGACCTCGTTCACGAGCGGGTTCCCGAGCCGCGAGAGCTGGGTGAACGGCCCGCTCCACAGCGAGGAGGAATCGTCTCGGTCGAAGACCCGGACGCGCTGGCGGCTCGCCGAGGTCCACACCCCGATCACCGCCCGGGGATCGGTGGTGGAGCTGCCCGCGAAGCCGTCTCTCGTCAGATCGCCGATCGGCACCTGGAGCGCGATCGACTGGACGTTCGAGGTGGCGAGGGTATTCACGCCGCCCGAGCTGGACAGCGAGACGCCCGGCAGTCCGAAGGTGGTGTGGGCAGCGGCCAGCGGGCGCAGATCGGCGAGGTCGAAGATCGCGCCGATGTCGACGAAGAACCCGTCGGCGCGCTGGCCGGCGAAGACGGCCCGGCCGCTGCCGAGGCTCTGGACGGCCGCGCTCGCCAGGGACGCGTAGTTGGGCGTGGAGAGCGGCCCGACGTTGCAGGGCGGGCACGGCAGGTTCTGCCCGAGCAGCTGTGCGCCGTGGCGGTCGACCCTTGTGACGGAGTAGGTCTGGCGACGGTTCCAGCTCGAGCTCGTGAGCGACAGGATCGGCCCGGTGTTGTAGAGAAACGTCGTCGGTACCGTCAGCTGACTTTGGAACCGGAACTGATAGGAGATGTCCGCGTCTCCGTCTCCGTCGTTGTCCACGTTGATCGCATAGAGGACGTCGTCGCCGAACTCGTAGAAGTTGGGGCCACCCGCCGGTGCCTCGAAGGGGACGTAGTTCGCGATGAGCGTCACGGTCCCAGAGCGGTCCGGGCTGACGAAGGCGTAGACGTCGGTGCTGTCTACGACCGGGTCCTTGGAGACCTCGGGTGCCTCGCGGTGAGAGGACATGACTAGCGCCCCTCTCTGCTCGCCGCGTACAGCAGCGCCGCCACGTGCCGGTCGTGCACCTGGACTTCGTTCTCCCCGACGTACAGCGTCACCTCGCCGGTGCGCAGGTCCTTGAGGTGGGCGATGACCGGCTGGTCGAGAACCGACTCATCGGCGAGGCGCATCGCGCTCTTCGAGCGACTGGCGAGGGCGCTTCCCGAGCTCGTCGCCATCGGCACGACCGCCGTTGCTCCGCCGATTGCGGCGGCTGCAGTGGCAGTCTTCATGAAGGTCCTGCGGCTGAATGGTTCCATGCTGCACCCCGTTTTCTGTTCCCCGGCACGCTCGCGTGCGACAGCTCCGGCCACCGTGGGTTGTGGAGCTACTGATAAGCGTTCGAAGCCGGGCGATCGTCGTCCCGAGCGATTCGGAGTCAGTTGTGCTGCAGTTCGATGACGACTCTCGGCGGCCGCGATTTCGCACGGATCGGTGGTCAGCCGCCTTGTCCGGGCCGGCTCCTATCCTCATCGCGTGGGAGACGACGTCCAGCGCCGGATCGTCGTCACCGGCAGGGTTCAAGGCGTTGGCTACCGGGCCTCCTGCCTTCGGGTCGCCACTTCACTGTCGCTGCGCGGCGGGGTCCGCAACCGCGAAGACGGGTCCGTCGAAGTGTTGGTCGCCGGTGCACCCGAGCAAGTCGACCGCCTCACCGAGTGGTGCCGAGATGGCCCGCCGGCGGCGCGTGTGGACCGAGTGAATGTCGTGGACGAGCCCGGTGTCAACGTCGAGCTTGAGGGCCCTGGATGGTTCTCGACCTGATCTGCTTCCCGCGCCGTTCATTCGTTGTAGAAAGCCGGCCGAGGTTTCGAGGATCTGGTCGGAGGTCTTTTGCTAGGTGAACCGCTTCGGATCGTCGTTCTACGGCTCGATCGAGGCGCGGGTGTCCGCTTCGAGACACCGGCGAGAGGGACCACCGCCCGCCGAGGCCCGATCGAGCACCGACGGAGATGTGGATTTCGCGCACGTACTGATAGAAGCGGAGTGGAGACCTACACTTTGGCATCACCCATTTGGGGAGGAAGCCATGCGACGTGCATTGCTCGTGTCATCCGTAGCCGTAGCTACGGCGCTATCCGCGACGATCGGAACGGGGGTGGCGTTGGGGTCCACCGCGACCGTTGCTCACCACCATGGGAAGGGCGGTCCCGGCGGGGAGCGCGGGGACTCCGTCGTCTTCCGCTCGTCGTTGGCGCCGAGCGTTCCTGGTGACCCGACGGTCTTCGGGGTGAAGCCCGGAGGCGTGCCTTGGAGCCTCGAGCGCGGGCATATCCGGCTCGGGCGAGGAGGGCAGCTGAAGGTGGAAGTGTCCGGCCTCGTGCTCGCGACAACGGGAGCCAACCCGCTGCCTGACCTCGCGGCATCGCTCTACTGCAACGGCGCGCTTGCAGCTACGACTTCCCCAGTACCGTTCTCGGCGGCCGGCGATGCAGTTATCGACGCCACCGTGTCGCTGCCCGCGTTCTGCGCGGCTCCAGCAGTCCTGCTGAACCCTGCCACCGGCAGCTCGGCGAGCGCCGTCGCAACGGGGACCTACATCGCTTTCGACGGTACTTCCTAGTGCTCTCCGGCGTTCATTCTTTGTAGTAGTCGACAGCTCGCCCGAGGACGGCGCGGCTCCTAGCGGATGCCTCGGAGCAGCCGCTGGACCAGCCCGTTGCTCTTGGCATAGACCTTGCGACGGACCGCGCGCCTCGCGTAGGCGCCCGGACCCCGGGCGGCCGCTCGCAGGTTGTTGGAGGTCCTTGCGGCTCGGTAGAGCTGACTCGTGAGCGATCTGCGGCGGGCCACGACGCCTCCTCGGCCTCAAATGCCAGCCGCCACAGACGGCCGGCTGCCTCATGGTAGTGATCGGCTGCGCGTTGGCGCAGGAAGTGTGCGTTGCCGCCTCGACCCGGTCGAGCAACCCCAGGAGCACCCACCAAGCACGAGCGCCCATGCTCCTTGCATGCGAGTGCTTGCTTCCTCCAGAGCCGGAGCGACGACCGGTCGCTTGTCCGCGCTGGCGAAGCTTCGAGCGCTCGACCACGTCGGGCGACACACCGGTGTGCAATCTCCTCACCGTGGCATCTGGTTCAGCGCGTCGGCCGCCTGAACACCGACCGCCCAGTTGGCACCCGTTGCCGAGACGTCCCTCCAGGCATCTCCCGCACGTCCAGCATCGGCGCGTCACACTCTCCTAACGCCCCACCTGCGCCTTTTCGCTCCGTTAGCTGATTGAAACACTGTCGCGGAGGGTATTTCTTAACCACGGAGCGTGGCCGGTTTGGCGCGCTGACGAAAGGCGGGGGGCCGATGGAAGGGAATCGCATGATGTCAATGCAACGCGGCTTGGGACAAGTTTCGGACAACTCCACAGGACTCGGGACGGTTCGAGGATCACGACGCGGACCGCGCAAGATGGCCGCCGCAGGGGTGATGGCGCTCCTTGCCACCTCGCTCGGGGCGGGGGCGGCATTCGGAGCCACCGCACTGCCACCGGGAGCGACCACCGGCGCGGTCACCGCAGTCATGCCGACCACCGCCACCGTGTCAGGGAGCGTGAACCCGCACGGGACAGCGACCACCTACGAGTTCCAGTACGGATTGCAGACCAGCACGACCTACACGAGCACGACCGCGGTGAAGTCTGCCGGCGCCGGCAAGGGCTACGTCTCCGTTTCGGCGTCGCTCACGGGCCTGTCGCCCGCCACGGCCTACCGCTACCGCATCGTGGCGAAAAATGCGGGCGGGACGACGGACGGGTCCGCCGGGATCTTCAACACCTCGGCCGCGCCGACCGTCCTGACAGGCGCCGCCACGGGGATCAGCGACTCGGTCGCGACCCTCAACGGCACGGTGAACCCGCAGGCGCTCGCCACGACCTACTACTTCCAGTACGGCACGAGCACGAGCTACGGCTCAAAGACGCCCGCGAAGACGGTGCCGGCCTCTGCCAACCCGGTGGCGGTCAACGCGGTGGTGACCGGGCTCTCCCCGAAGACCACCTACCACTTCCGTCTGGTCGCCTCGAGCAGCGCCGGGAGCAGCGTCGGCTCCGACTTCTCGCTCACGACGGGGCTGTCGGTGATCCTCAACGCGGCGCAGCCGTCCACGGTCTACGGCGGGTTCGTGCGCCTCTCGGGCACCGTGGCGAGCGGGCAGCCGGGCGTGCAGGTGACGATCCTTCGTGAGCAGTTCAACGAGACCGCCTTCACGGGGATCGCCGCGGTGACCACCGGTGCCGGCGGGACCTGGCAGTACGAGGCCCAGCCTCGGGTGCGCTCGAGCTTCGAGGCGCAGGCTAACGGCGGGACGAGCTCGCCGGTGGTGATCAGCGTGAGCCCGGTCGTCACGCTGTACCTGAACCGCAACAACACCCTCACCACCTCGGTGGTCGGCGCCATGTCGTTCGCCAACCACGTGCTCCAGCTGCAGAAGTTCTCGGGCGGCAACTGGGAGACGTGGAAGCACGTCCGTCTCGATAGCACCGCCAAGGCGAACTTCACCACCCTGCTCCCGATCGGACGCACGCCGGTGCGCATGGCGATCGGCCCGTTCGTGATCGGGCTCAACCAGGCCGGCCCGGGCTACCTCGCCGGCTACTCGAGGGTGCTCACCTACGTCCGCACCAAGTAACGGGCGTAGCGACTGACAGCAGAACGGCTCATGAGCGGGCGCCCGGATTGGGGCGCCCGCTCATGGCGCGTCCGGGCCCACGATGCGGTAGCCGACGTTCGGGACGGTCTCGATGACCGGTGGTTCGCCGAGCTTTCGCCGCAGTCTGCTGATCGTGACCAGCACGGTGTTGGTGAACGGGTCCGTGTGCTCGTCCCACACCCGCTCGAGGAGGTCCTCCGCGCTGAGCACGCCGTGATCAGCCCGCATCAGCGCCTCGAGCACCCCGAACTCCTTGAGCGAAAGCTCCAAGCGCTGGCTATCTCGGGTCACGTGGTGACG
>JAODBN010000114.1 GCA_025463965.1 Acidimicrobiaceae bacterium | reverse complement strand
GCTCGTCGCTGTTGCTCGGGACCTTCGGCTTCGTGGTCATGTTGGGGGCCGTCCTGCTCTTCGAGCGGAGCGCACGCCAGGCATACGGATCGGGCTCGGAGGCGTCGCGCCCTCGGGGGGCGGACCTTGCGGGCCTCAGTCGGCGGCTTCGCTCGGCCGGGCGCTTCCGCCGAGACCACTGACCCGGTCCGACCGGCCCCCTTCGGGCCCTCGCCTTCTTCTCGGCGCCCTTCCGACGGTGCTTCGCGCGCCGAGCGTGTGGGGAAGCGCCTTGAAGACGGCCGTCGCGCACCTGCCTCGGGCTTGGTGGAGACATCCGCCGTTCCTACCAGTGCCGGACCGGAGATGGCTGGCCTTTCGAATGGAGACGGCGTACGGCGACCCCTCGGCGGTGCCGAGCGGGGACGACCTGCTCGCCTACCTCACCTGGTGCAAGGAACAGCGCGCCCAACTCGCCGCTCGGCGCCGTCCGCTCGGGTCGGTCCGCCGTCGAAGCGGTGGCGCGCGCTAACGTCCGGACGATGCCCCCCGGCGATTGCGGGACCTTCGGAGCGCCCCTGCCGTGAGCGGGCGCGCGCTCGTCTTGAACGCCACGTACGAGCCACTGTGCGTCGTGTCGTCCCGCCGGGCCCTCGTCCTCGTCCTCGCCGATCGCGCCGAGCTCGTCCACGAGACCGGAGAGCTCTTCCATTCAGCTCGGGCGGCGTACCCCGAGCCCTCGGTCGTGCGCCTCTCCCAGTACGTTCGGGTCCCGCGCCAGAGCAGGATCGCGATCTCCCGCCGCTCGGTGTTTGCTCGGGACGGCCACCGATGCCAGTACTGCGGGGGCAACGCGGAGAACATCGACCATGTCGTCCCGCGCAGCCGCGGGGGCACCCACACGTGGGAGAACGTGGTCGCGGCCTGCCGTCGTTGCAACGCGGCCAAGGAGGACCGTCTGCTCGAGGAGAGCGACTTCGTGCTGCGCCACAAGCCCGCCACACCACGTTCTCGGGTGTGGCTGCTCGTGGCGAGCGGGGAGGTCCGGGCTGAATGGGAGGCTTACGTCAACCCGGTCCTGAACCGGGTGGTCGGGCTGTAGCGCCGGTCGGCTTCCCGCTCGAGCGGCGAGCCGGCCCTCCCGCCGAGCTGGTCGCCCCGTCGGTGCCCGAGGGCGGAGGGCGGCTCGCTCTGCTGCTCGAGTCGACGGCAAGAGCGCTCATCCTCGGCAGCACCCAGCCCGAGTCGGACGTGGACCGCGGGGCGTGCCTTGCGGGAGGTTGGGAAGTGGTGAGGCGCCGCAGCGGAGGCGGCGCGGTCGTGGTCTCTCCGGGCGCCCAGGTCTGGTGCGACGTGTTCGTGCCCGCCGGCGATCCGCTCGCCGAAGACGACGTTGCGAGCGCCACGTACTGGCTCGGCGAGGTGTGGGTCGAGGCCTTGCGACGAGCCGGCCTCGGGGGCCAACTGGCGGTGCATCGCGGACCGCTTTCGGCGGGGCGTTATGCCCGGCGTGCGTGCTACTCGGGGCTCGGCCCGGGCGAGGTCACCTGGGAGGGGCGCAAGGCGGTCGGTTGCTCCCAGCGCCGTACCCGGGCCGGCGCGTGGTTGCACACGATGGTCCTCGTCGAGGACCGGCACACCGACGTGGTCCCGCTCCTCTCCATGGAGGACAGAGAGCGGAAACTGCTGGCCGACCAGCTGGTGACAACGACCGCTTCCGTCCCGCTTGCGGCCGAGACGATCGAGTCCCATCTCGCCGAGCTTCTCCTCACGGCCTGAACGGCGGCTCGTCTGCGCTCACGAGGCGTTGGCCTTGACGGCCTGAACGATCCGTGCGCCCCGACTTTGCGGTCGGCCGCGCCAGATCCGTGGCCCTCGCTTTCCTCGTCAGTCGCCGTGCCCGTGCCCGTGCCCGTTGCCGTTGCCGTTGCCGTCACCGGGACCGGGAGCCGGAGCCGTCGTTGTGGTGGTCGGCGCAGGCGGAGCGGGAACGCCGAGCGCCCCGGCGAGAGCGGCGATCGAGCCCGAGATGGTCGGCACCGAGTCCCCGGTCACCTGACCGGCGGCCACTTGCTGGGAGAGGTCCTGGCCGAGCCGCGCGATACCGCTCGCTGCCTGGTCCGGCGATCCCTTCGCCAGCGCGGTGAGATCCGACTCCAGCTGAGCGGCGGCGTCACTGCTGACGGTCCCAGCGGAGACCCCTTGTGCGATGTCGCTCGCGAGCGACCTGGCTGCTGTGAGCGCGGCCTGGAGGGGCAAAGTGGTCGTGGTCGTGGTCGTGGTCGTGGTCGTGGTCGTGGTCGGGCTGGTAGTCGTCGGCGTGCTCGTGGTCGTCGTCGCACGCGTCGAGTTCGTGACCGAGTGCCGAGCCTTGCCGCTCGCGCTCGGCTTGTTCCCCGCCGTACCGAGCGCCAGGGCGAGCACGGCGGCGAGGAGCAGTACACCGAGCGCGACGAGCACGGCGCGCCTTCGCCTCGACTCCGCGCCGGGGCCCCGACCTCCTGGCTGGCGTACCTCGGTCATCGCAGGCCCGGGCATCACCCTCGTGCCGGCTAGCGCCTCATCGCCTCCGGGCGGCGCGTTCGCGCCGGGCCTCACCGCAGTGGTGAGCGGCACGTCGCCAAGACCCGCCGTACCGGCGAGGAGCGGCCCGACGCCGGCTCGGTGGAGGCCGGCCTCGTCGAACCCGGCGCGCGCGAACCAGGTGGTCTGTCCGGATGCGGCCGTCCGCATCGAGGCGAGGGCCGCGGGAACCGCTTGGGCGCTCAGCCGGTCCGCCGGATCGGGCAGGGTCAGGCCGGCGAGCAGGCCGCGCCAGTGCGCCGGCACCCCTTCCAGGGCGAGTTCGGCAGGGTGAAGACGCGCTGCGGCCGCCTCGGAGGGCGTGCCGGCGAACACCCGCCGGCCCGTCAAGCACTCCGCCAACACGAGGCCGAGCGCGTAGCAGTCGGCCGGAGGCCCGACGGCGCCGCCGTTCACCTGTTCGGGCGCTAGGTACGCCGGGGTGCCGAGGACCAGGCCGGTCACGGTGAGGCCGCCGGTGTCCACCAGCCGGGCGATCCCGAAGTCCGCGAGGCGGATCCGGTCCTCCGGCCCGAGCAGGATGTTCCCAGGCTTCACATCGCGGTGCACGACCCCTTGGGCGTGCACGTAAGCGAGACCCGCGGCGACCGAGGCCGCCAGGTGGGAGACCTCGACCTCAGGCAGCGGGCCGCCGCCCAGGCGGCCGGCGAGCGAGCTGCCAGCCACGAGCTCCATGACGAGATAGGGCCGGCCGTCCGGAGTGCTACCTGCGTCGAGGAGGCGGACGATGTTCGGGTGCTCCAGGCGCGCGAGCGCCCGTATCTCCTGGTCGAATCGCTCTGGCTCGGCTGCGGGGGAGTGGCGCAGCACCTTGATCGCCACCGCTCGTCCGAGGCGCTCGTCCCTCGCCTCGTGAACGTCGGCCATCCCGCCGCTGCCGACCAGGCGCCCCAGGCGGTAGCGGCCCTCGAGGAGCTCGCCGGGCGGCTCGACCGGAGGACGCGGTTCAACTCTGGTCACTTCGTCCGGCCGCCGGTCCTCGATGCTCCCACCTCCTGGCCGAGTCAGCCCAAGAGCATTACCCGTCTCTCACCACCTCGATGCCTGCCCGTTCGGGCCAGGCGGTGTTGGAGGCGCTCGCTGGCAGGGTAGCCCGCCGGACAGGAACGAAACGAGCCGGGGCCCGGTCTGGGCCCATCTTGCCGCCGACGAGCACCGCCACCCGCGCTTGGCGAGCCCGGGGCGGTCTCAACCAAGGAGGTGTGCCGTGCGGGCCGTCGTCTGCAGGGAATCCGTCAAGGTCGCCGTGGATTTTCGGGACCGCGAGCCGGTGGAGCCCGTCCCACCTCTGATTACGCCGGGGCTCGGCGCCCGTGAACAGCGGGGACCATCCGGGCGCCGCTGCACCGACCCGCCCTCCGAGCACGGCCGGGCCCGGTACAACCAGAAGGTGGCCTAGATGCCGCTGCTCGGCAAGCAGACGAAGTCGTTCGCGCGGCCGTCGAGTCGCGACTTGTCCCGCCGGATCTTCGAGGCGGTCGGTGCCCTCGAGCAGCTGGAGTCGCTCGATCCGCTGATCGAACGGGCGCGGGTGCCGGTGCGCCGTGTACTCGCCCAGCCGAAGCTGAGAGACCTGCTCTCGGGGACCCCCCTCGGCCACCCCGCCCATCCGATGCTCGTTCAGCTGCCGATCGGGTGCTTCTCGAGCGCCCTCTTGCTCGACGTGCTGCCGGGCCACTATCGACGCCCCGCTCGCCTGCTCATCGGTGCGGGCTTGCTCTCTGCGCTGCCCGCCGCGGCCTCGGGGACCTCGGACGCGTCCTACACCGTTGGTGCAGAGGCTCGCGTGGCGGCGGTGCACGCAGGGCTCAACTTGGTCGCGCTGGGGCTGATGGCGCGCTCGTTCGCAGCGCGTCGCCCCGCCGGCCACGGCGGGCGAGTGTCGGCCCTGCTGGGCATGACCGTGCTCGGCGCCTCCGGCTGGCTCGGAGGTCACCTGGCTTACGCCATGGGGGTCGGGGTGGACACCAACGCCTTCCAGTCCGGCCCCACGGACTGGACACGCGCTGACAGCGAGGTGCCGACCCGGCCGGGCTGCACGCTGGCGGTCGTCGGCGGGGTGGGCGTGGCGGTCGTCGAGAAGGACGGCGAGATCTACGCCATCGCGGACCGCTGCAGCCACCGAGGGGGCCCGCTCTCCCAGGGCGAGGTGGACGGCGATTGCCTGGTCTGCCCCTGGCACGGCAGTGCCTTCAATCTCGCCACGGGCGACGTCGAGCGTGGTCCTGCGAGCATTCAGCAGCCGGCGTACGAGGCGAGGCGCACCGAAGCGGGGCTGGAGCTCCGCCGCCAGGAACCTCGGGCGATGCGCACGAACCCGGTTCGGCCGGGATCTTCCTGAGCCCGGGGCGACGAGGTAGGCCCGCTGTCGTGTCGTGCCTCAGGCCCGCCGGCTCGACGTCCGGAGGAGGCCCCAGTAAGGTTGTAGGGGCCAAGCAAATAAGTCCTGGCTGGCGCGTAGGGGAGAGCGGGTTGAGCGGGGAACCACAGAGCAGGAGGGTCGGTTGACGGTGGTCGGCACCGCCGTCGACTCGACACGCGACCGGGCGTCCACCGCGCTCGATCGCCTGGAGCGTGCCTTGCACGAGGTCGCCCGCGGCGTGTTCGCCAACACCGGCATGCGCTCGGATCTGGGCATCGACAAGGCCGGGTACTTCCTCCTCTCTGAGCTCGAGCGAAGCGGAACCCTCAGGGTCTCCGACGTCGCCGCGCGCTTGCGCCTCGATGTGTCCACGGTCAGCCGGCAGCTGCACGTGCTCGAAGACCTCGGGCTGATTCGGCGGGGGAGAGACCCCGAGGACGGGCGGGCGTACCAGCTCGAGGTGACCGCCGAGGGGGAGGCCGAGCTCGCCGCGCTGCGGGACGCCAGGCACCGAGTCCTCGGCCTTGCCATGGCCGAGCTGGACGACGACGAACGCGAGCCCTTCATCTCCTCCATGGAGAAACTGGCCGCCAAGCTCTCGGGAGGAGCACAGCGACGATGAGCAGAGTGACCCGCAGCGGAGCGCCCCAGGGCGGAGCAGGCGAGGAGGCCGGCGCGCTCGCACCCGAGCAGGGCGGCCTGGCCCAGACGATCTACAGCCACCGCGAGATCCTCGTGATCATGTCGGGCCTGATGCTCGGCATGCTGCTCGCAGCGCTCGATCAGACGATCGTCTCCACGGCGCTCCCGACGATCACGCGTGACCTTCACCGGGTCGACCTCTACAGCTGGGTCGTCACCTCGTACCTGCTGACCTCGACCGCCTCGACCCCGCTGTACGGCAAGCTCGGCGACCTCTACGGCCGAAAGCGTCTCTTCCAGTTCGCCATCGTGATCTTCCTCGTGGGCTCGGTGCTGTCAGGCCTGTCGTCGACGATGTACGAGCTGATCATCTTCCGAGGGGTGCAGGGGATCGGCTCAGGCGGGTTGATGACGCTCGCGATGGCGATCGTCGGTGACGTCATCCCGCCCCGCCAGCGCGGTCGCTACCAGGGCTATTTCGGCGTCATCTTCGGTGCCTCGAGCGTGCTCGGCCCGCTCGTCGGTGGATTTCTCGTTGACGCCGCCTCCTGGCGCTGGGTGTTCTACGTCAACATCCCGATCGGCCTTTTCGCCCTCGTGGTGGTGAACCGGGTGCTGCGCGCCGACCGAGCCCATCGCAAGGCGAAGATCGACTGGACGGGCGCCACCTTGATCGTGCTCGGCGTCTCGCTGCTTCTCGTCGGGGTGCAGGACTTCGGTGAGAAGGGCACCCTCACAACCGCCGCGTGGAGCTACGGGCTCGGGGGGCTCGTGTTCATCGCCGCCTTCTTGTGGTGGGAAGGACGCGTCGCCGAGCCGATCGTCCCGCTCGGCCTCTTTCGCAACTCCGTCTTTCGAACCTGCGTCGCTCTCGCGTTCATCGCCGGCATCGTGATGTTCGGAGCGATCGTGTTCCTCCCGCGATACATCCAGGAGGTCAAGGGGGTCAGCCCCACTTTCTCCGGGCTTCGCCTCCTGCCGCTCATGGTCGGGCTTCTTGGCACCTCGATCAGCTCCGGGCTGCTCGTCTCCAAGCGCGGCCGCTACAGGAACTTCGTCATCGCCGGAACCGCCCTGCTCACGATCGGGATCGGCCTGCTCTACTTCGTCCGGATCAACACTTCGAGCTGGGCGCTGTCGGGCATCTTGATCGTCGTCGGCGCGGGGATTGGCCTGTTCATGCAGATCACCGTGCTCGCGGTGCAGAACGCGCTCGACATCTCCGAGCTCGGGGTGGGCACCTCAGCGGTCACCTTCTTCCGCACTCTCGGCGGCGCCATCGGGACCTCGGTCCTCGGTGCGGTGCTGCTCGCCCAGCAGCGCGCGGACACCCCAGCCGACGTCGTCCGCTACGGCCCCCGCTTGGGGCCGTTGCACGCCTTTGTCAGCGGGATGGACCGCGCGTACCTCTACTGCGTGCCGGTCGCTTTTATCGCCTTTGTGATCTCGTTCTTCCTTCGGGAGGTTCCGCTGCGCGATCGTCAAGGCGCGGCCGTTCCCATGGAGTGACCGCGCAGGCGCGCGCACAATGGGCCCGTCGTCCCGGCATGATCGGATGGTGAGATACCGCCTTGCCCGTCCGCTCGTCGCGCTCTTCGCGCCCCTGCTCGGCCTGACGCTGATCTCCTCCTCGATCGGCGCGGCCGGGGCGGCGACCCATAGGACCACGACGCCAGTCCGCACGAGCAAGGCCACCCTGGCGTGGCACACCTGTGACAGCCAGTTCCGCTGCGCGATCGTCAAGGCGCGGCCGTTCCCATGGAGTGACCGCGCAGGCGCGCGCACAATGGGCCCGTCGTCCCGGCATGA
>JAODBN010000142.1 GCA_025463965.1 Acidimicrobiaceae bacterium | reverse complement strand
GGTCGCCTTGTGCACCGCGGTCGCCTTGTGCGTCGTTGCCTTGTGCACCGCGGTCGCCTTATGCGTCGTTGCCTTGTGCACCGGCTTGGCCTTGTGTACGACCTTGACGGTTCTCGGTTTGCCGCTGTGCTGGGTCGCTGCAGATGCGGCCCCGCCGAGCAGGGCTACGCCGGTCGCCAGCGCGACGGGCGCGACGAGTAAACGGCTGGTTGTCATCGGTTACGCTCCTCTAGTTCCGGCGGCGCGCGCAAAGCACGCCGCAGGTCGTCCGACGACTCGGTGGCGCGCTTTGCCACCGCCCGGGTGCCCTTCTGACCCTCTGATGCTTCGGAGGTTGAGCGAGGCCGCCGCGTACGGCCGGCCATCCCCTCTGTCGAGGGAGTGCTCGGTTAGTAAGAAGGGGCGACCCTCCCGAGACGTCGCCGGTTTGCTGTCATTTCTCGCCGGCGCCTCTCCACGCCGGCGGGCTGCGACCGACCTTCCGAAGAAAGTCGGCTCGCTTACCCAGGGTCAGTGTCTACCAAACCTGCCCAGCGCCCGAAAGGGCGAACTGCATAATTTGTCGAACCGCCTCGAAAATGAAACACGCACCCGCCACTGCAGTTAGGCGACTTGACGGACCGGAGAGGCCAGGAAATTGCTGGATGAGGGTGGTATCTGCTCACACGGTGGCGCCGCAAGTGGCCAATTCTCCCAGCAGTCTGCTGTTGCGATGATGCTGAACGACGAGAAGGACACCTGTCACGGCTGCTGAGCAGACGCCCGCCGCGCGTGGATGCACGTCGAGCGTCGATGTCCTGGGTCAGGCTCTGTGGGCGGCCTGTAGCCGGAATGGGCAAACCCGTGGTCAGAACTCCCCCCAGAGGCGCCATTTCGGCTGAAGTCGAGACGGGTGCGTGTGGACTCAGGCAGAAATGGCTGCTAGAGGCTGGATTCGGCGACCGTTGTACACCGCCCTCACCGCCTGGGTCCTTGTGAGGCGTCGCAGTGCGACTGATAGGCAGCGCGAAACGGCCGGGCCGGCGCGAGAGCGCGCTCCGCATTCAAGCGAGGACACTTGGCCAGAACCGCACGCCCGTGGCAGCCGCTCCAGACGCAGAATCCTCGTTCAGCGGCTCAATTCACAGCTGGCAACGCGTGCCGGCAGGGAATGTGGCACCTCTAGGGCGGCGCGCTCGGACGAAGAAAATGCTGGCCAGAAAGCCCAGGTGGGGGGAGGTGGCAGCGCGTACGGCGGCCGACAGACATGGACACGCGGTGACCGGCCCTCGTAAGCTGCTCCACCCATGGCGGACAAAGGCCTTCGGGCCCCTTGCGTCGCTGTGAGAAACCTCCAGCGTGTACTTTTCCTGGGGGCCGGAATTTCAATCCTCGCCGGTGGGATCATCGCTCCGCTACAGGCAGCTAGTGCCTCGAAGGTGAACACCGACCGCGGCAAGATTACGACGCTCCAGCAGAAGATTGCCGCCGAGGGCGCCCGGGCCGAGCGTCTCGTGAGCCGCTACGACAGGGTCCAGGCGAACGCAGAGGCGATTCAGGCCCGCCTGAAGGTCATAGACCGCCAGATCGCTCGAGATCGTGCGGCGACCGCCAGGACCGCGTCGGTCCTACGACGCATTGCGGTGCAGGCGTACGTGAGCGGCGGCAGCCTCGGAAGCGCCTCGTCATTCCTCCAGGCACCGAGCTCGCGGGCCGACGTCATCTCGGTCTACGCCGGCGTGGTTGCCACCCGGCTCAACGCCACGACTACGACCTACCAGCTCCAAGAGCACCGGACCAAGGTGGCGTCGGCCACCTTGCGCAAGGAGCAGTCGGCGGCGGAGGCCACGTTGAAGCACCTGGCACCTGCCAAGGCGGCGGCCGATGCGATCGTCGCGGACGACGTGGCATTGCTCGGCTCGGTCCGTGGCAACCTCCACCACTTGCTCGTCGTCGCTGCGGACCAGCGTGCTGCTGCCGAAGCCCGACAGGAACGGGCCTTTGCTGCCAAGAGCGCTGCTCGCGGTCACATGGCGGTCACGACTGCGGCCGTGGGCACGCGGGCGGCCACACGGACTCGCCGAGCGCGCCCGCTGCGGACGGCTGCCCAGACCACGACGTCTACCACGACGACCGCACCGGTCCAGCAAGCTGCGGCTACGACCACGACGACACCGGCGCCGCCGGCGAAGCCGAGCTCGTCCGGCGGCTACGCGAACCCGCTACGCGCGGTGTCCGGTCTGTCCGCCAACCGCATTGACCAGGGCGTCGACTACGGGGGCTACGGACCGATGTACGCGATCGGGGACGGCGTGGTGACCAGTACCTACAATGGCGGCTGGCCGGGGGGCACCTTCATCACTTACCGGCTCACCGACGGCCCGGCTGCCGGGCTCACCGTCTATGCGGCCGAGGACCTTGAGCCGAGCGTCCAGATCGGGCAGACAGTGACGTCGAGCACCGTGATCGGACAGATGTACGTCGGACCGACGGGGATCGAGACTGGGTGGGCCGACTCCAGCCTCGGGAACACCATGGCGATGAGCGCTGGCCAGTTCGGCGGGTCGAACACCACCGCCTTCGGATACAACTTCTCCCGACTGCTCCAGTCCCTCGGGGCGCCGGGCGGCATCGACGAGGGCTCGCCGAGCGGCGGCCTGCCCGGCGGCTGGCCCCAGTGGTGACCACCGGCGCCTAGCGCGTTCGGTTCTTACGAGAACCGCCTCAGCGCCCTCACGGGGTCCTCGGAGTTCTAGCCTCGGGCAGGTCGGGTCTTCCGGCGCTGCGACGGAGGTGGCCGATGCGGCTCGAGCCCGAGCTCCTCGATGAACTGATCGTCCGCCCCGGCGAGCCGGCGAGCCTGGAGGAGCGCAGCACGATTCGGACCCGGTCGGGCTGGGGCGCTGAGATTGGCGTTCCCGACCGCACCCCGGATCCGAAGAAGGCGGCGAAGCGACTGCTCAAAAGCTCGAGGGCGGACCTCGCGGTCGTCCAGGAGCAGCTATACAGGGCGGACAGCGCCTCGCTCCTCGTGATCTTGCAGGGTCCCGATGCCTCGGGCAAGGACAGCACGATCAAGCACGTGATGGCCGGCGTCAACCCGCAGGGATGCTCGGTGGTGTCCTTCAAGGCGCCATCGGCCGAGGAGCTGGCCCACGACTATCTCTGGCGGCATCACAACGCACTGCCGGCGCGAGGCCACATCGGCATCTTCAACCGTTCCTATTACGAGGAGGTGCTGGTGGTCCGGGTCCATCCTCGGTTGTTGGACAACGAGACGGTCGCGCCGGGTACCGAACCGGGGCCGGAGCTGTGGCGCGAGCGTTATGAAGCGATCAACGCGTTCGAGGATCACCTCGTACGCAGCGCGACATGCATCGTGAAGTTCTACCTGCACGTCTCCAAGCGCGAGCAGCGCCGCCGCCTGGTGGCGCGCCTCGAGGATCCGGGCAAGAGGTGGAAATTCTCGAGCTCTGATGTCGCGGAGCGGGCCTTCTTCGATCAGTACCGAGTGGCCTACGAGGATGCGCTCACCGCCACGTCGACGGAGGCAGCGCCGTGGTACGTGGTGCCAGCGGACGACAAGCCGACGCTGCGAGCGCTCGTCGCGGGGGTCGTCGTGACCCAGATGGACCGCATGAACCTGGTGCCTCGCCCGATCTCGGCGAGCGAATCGGTTGCACTCGAGGTCGCTCGTGAGGAGCTGCTGGCCGGACGCGACTGAGGCCGCCCCGTGCAGCGGGCCCGGGACGGCCTCCGCGATCGTTCTGGCGGGGCAAAGCCTCGCCCCCTGCTAGGCGGCGCGAGCCTCGTCGCTCTCGATCACCGCACGCTTCATCGACAACGTGAACACGGGCTTGGTGGCCGGCCTCGGGTTCAGTCGACGGTCCTCGCGGTGTGAGAGCACCGCCACCGGAACCGCTGCCAGCGCAACTGCC
>JAODBN010000346.1 GCA_025463965.1 Acidimicrobiaceae bacterium | reverse complement strand
ATGCTCCCCACCCTCGAGGACGGAGACCGCCTCCTTGTCCGCCGTCGTTGGCGCCCGGCCGTCGGCGACCTCGTCCTCGTGCAAGAGCCGGGCTCGGCGCACCTCGTGGCCGTAAAGCGCGTCGCCTGGGTGGGTCACGACGAGGTCGTGGTGCTCGGGGACAATCCGGGCGCGAGCCGGGACAGCCGCACCTACGGGGCGGTGCCCCGCTCGTCCATCCTCGGAAAGGCATGGTGGCGCTACCACCCCGCCGCACGTTCGGGCCGCCTTCCCAGCTCCTCGCCCGCTAGGCCGTGAGCGGGGCGGCCGAGCAGGGCGCGATCCCATCGCTCAGCGGCCGAGGGCGGCGGGTCGACGGTGCTCCGTTACGCTCCCCAACCGTGCGGCGGCTCGCGGTCCTCTCCCTCCACACGTCTCCGCTGGCCCAGCCCGGGACCGGAGACGGCGGGGGGATGAACGTGTACGTGCGCGAGCTCTCCGCGGCGCTCGCCCGCTCCGGCGTGCGCTGTGACGTGTACACCCGGGCGAGCGAGCCCGGCCTTCCCCGCTCGGTGCGGGTGGAGCCCGGGCTGGTGGTGCACCACATCACTGCAGGCCCGACCCGGCCCCTCCCCAAGGGCCAGCTGCACGAGATCGTGGAAGCCTTCGCCGACGGCGTGGCGGCCCACCTGAGCGAGAGTGACGCCGCCGGTGAGCCCCCGGTCGAGGCGATCCACGCCAACTACTGGTTGTCCGGCGTAGCGGGCCACACCCTGAAGCACCGACTGGATCTGCCGCTCGTGTCGACCTTCCACACACTCGACCGCGTGAAGGCCCAAGCGAGCCCCGAGGACGTGGACCCGGTGGACCCTGGCAGGCGAGCGCGCGCCGAGGCCGAGGTCATCGGCTGCTCGGACGCCGTGCTCGCTTCGTGCAGCGTCGAGGCCGAAGAGCTCGTCGCGCTCTACGGCGCATCCCCGGAGCGAGTCGCCGTCGTGCCGCCGGGCGTCGACCACGCCTTCTTTTCCCCGGGTGACCAACGCCAGGCCCGCCGCGCGCTGCGCTTGCAGCAGGACCGTCCGCTCGTGCTCTTCGTCGGCCGGATACAGCCGCTGAAGGGACTCGACGTGGCGCTGCGGGCGCTCGCCGAGCTTGCGCGGCGGGGCCTGCAGGGGGCACAGCTTGTCGTGGTCGGTGGGCCGAGCGGGCCTCGTGGCGAGGACGAGCTCGCCACGGTGGTGCGCTTGGCGGCCGACCTCGGACTGGGCGAGGCGGTCCGCTTCGTGCCGCCCCAGCCCCACGAGCTGCTCGCCACTTGGTACCGCGCGGCCGACTGCTGCGTCGTCCCGAGCCGCTCGGAGTCCTTCGGCCTCGTCGCGCTTGAGGCGGCGGCCTGCGGAACTCCTGTCGTCGCCTCGGCCGTGGGTGGCCTCACCACGTTGGTAGAGGACGGAAAGACTGGCTTTCTCGTCGAGGGCGGCGACGTACGCGGCTTTGCCGCCGGACTGGCCGCTGTCTTGTGCGACCGGCTCTCCGCAGCGGCGATGGGATCGGCGGCAGCGGAGCGCGCTCGCTCCTACACGTGGCCGCTCGCGGGGGCAAAGCTGCTGGAGCGCTACGAGCAGCTGACCGCCCGCTCCCTCGTCTCCTGCGTCTGAGGCCCCCGAGTAGGGTCGACCCGTGGCCAAGCTGCTCGTTCTCGGTGCCGGCCGGATGGGCTCGGCGCTCGCCGCCGGCCTGCTGCGTGCCGGCTGGGCGCGTCCGAACGAGATCGTCATGGTCGATCGCGACGGGGAGACCCGTCGACGCCTCGCCGAGCGCTATCCAGACCTCGCTGTCGAGGACGAGCCGCGCCCGGCCGACGCCATGCTCGTCGCGGTGAAGCCCCAGGACGCGGAGGCCGCTTGCCGGGCGGTGCCCCGGGACGGCTACGGCCGCGTGCTCTCGGTGGTGGCGGGCGTTCCGCTCGAGAAGATGGAGTCCTGGCTCTGGCCCGGGCTGCCGGTGCTTCGCGCCATGCCGAACACGCCTGCACTCGTCGGGGCCGGGGCCTCGGCGGTGGCCGGCGGTCGAGCGGCAGGCGAGGAGGACCTCGCCTGGGCCGAGGCAGTCCTGTCCTCTGTCGGGGTCGTGGTCCGCTTGCCCGAGCGCCTGATCGACGTGGCCACCGGTCTTTCGGGATCCGGCCCGGCGTACCTGTTCCTCGTCGCGGAGGCCCTTGTCGAAGCCGGGGTGCTCGGAGGCCTCAGTCGAGAGGTCTCCCGAGTGCTCGCCAGCCAGACCATCCTCGGTGCCGGGCGAATGCTCGTCGAGACCGGCGAGAGCGCCGAAGTGCTCCGCGCAGCCGTCACCTCCCCGGGCGGCACGACCGCCGCCGGTCTGCGCGCCCTTGAGAATCGCTCGGTCAGAGCGGCGATGATCGACGCCGTCGACGCCGCGAGCCGCCGCGCCCGCCAGATCGGCGACAGCTGACCTACGCCCTCTAGCAGGGACGATGGTCAGGTCGAGCGGTTGGCCGGCCCTCCCAGGAGTAGGACGAGCTCTCTTGGCAAGCGCCTCTCGCCTTCACCCGGGAGGCACCGATAAAGCTCCTCGGCGATCGCACCAATGCTCACCCTTTCCCCAATAGCCACAGGCGGCCTAGTCTTTGTGAAGGCGGAGAGGGGTGATACCACTGAGCGGGAACTACACCAAAGCGCAGTTCCTCACCGTGGGAGAGGTCGCGCGGCTGTTGCGCGTGTCGAACATGACCGTGTACCGGCTCATCAACGCGGGGCAGCTCTCCGCAGTGCGCGTGGGCAAGTCCTACCGCCTGCGTGAGGAGGACGTCGACCACTACCTGGCGGCGCGCTTCACCGAAGCCGGCTGAACGAGCTCGGCGGGGCGGTCACCTTGTGGCTGCTCCCCGAGCCCTCGTAGCGTCGCCGGCGATGGCTGCGACGCGAAACGGGTCCTCGGACGGGTCTGGAGCTGTAAGCGCCCCAGGGGCGGGCCGGCGCGTGCCCGCACCCACCGTGGCGCGCCTTCCTCGCTACCACCGGGTGCTCCTGGCCCTCGAAGAGCGCGGGCAGGCCACGGTCTCTTCGGCCGAGCTGGCCGCGGCGAGCGGGATGAACGCGGCCACCTTGCGCCGCGACCTGTCCCATCTGGGCTCCTGGGGGACCCGGGGGACCGGGTACGAGGTCGATCACCTGCTGGCCCGGGTGGGAAGGGCCCTCGCCATCGATCGGGAGTGGTCCGTGGTGGTCGTCGGGGTCGGAAATCTCGGCCGGGCGCTCGCTCGCTCGGGGAACTTCTCGGCGCGTGGGTTTCGCGTCGCGGCGCTCCTCGACGTCGACCCGAAGGTGGTCGGGACCTCGATCGGCACCTCCGTCGGTGCCATCCAAGTCGAGCACCTGGACGCGCTCGAGGAGGTGGTCGCGCGCGAGGAGGCGGCGATTGCCGTGCTCGCCACGCCCGCGTCTCCCGCTCAGGCGCTCGCCGATCGTCTCGGGGCGGCAGGGGTGCGGGCGATCCTCAACTTTGCGCCCGCCGCGCTACGCGCTCCGCCGGGAGTTCGTCTCGGCACCGTGGACCTCGCTGCCGAGCTGCAGGTGCTTGCCTTCTACGGCGCGCGGACCGACCGTGAGCGTGTCGGGACCCCCCGACGCGCCGACACCACCGGGCGGCGCCGTCCCGCCGCGCGCCGGACCCCGCCGGCCTCGACTGGCACCGGGGGCCGTCGCCGGTAAAGCTTGAGTGATGGCGTGAGCCGGGCCCCGCTCTGGAGCCCCGTCGGCGCGTCAGCGGCCCGGGCGAGCGCTCGGCCCGGGGAGGAGGCAGGTGTCGGTCGTCGTCGTCGGGCTTCACGAGCGAGATGCGTCGCTCGATCTGCTCGGCCGGATCGCCGTCGGCGAGGAGGAGCAGGCCAAGGCCCTCGCCGCGCTCGGCTCGAGCCCAGAGGTCGACGAGGCCGTCGTTCTTTCCACCTGCATGCGGACCGAGGTCTACGCCGTGGTGGAGCGCTTCCACGACGGGATCGAGGCGATCGAGTCCTTCTTCCGGGCGCGGGTCGGTGACGATGCCGGCTGGAGCGACGAGCTCGCAGGTCGCCTCACCGTTGCCTACGACGAGGTTGCTGCTCGGCACCTGTTCGAGGTGGCCGCCGGCGTCGACTCCGTCGTGCTCGGCGAGGGGGAGATCCTGCGCCAAGTCCGGTCTGCGGCAGAGCGCGCCGCGGCCGAGCGGGCATCGGGCCCGGTGCTCGGCGGTCTGTTCCGCCATGCCGTCGAGGTCGGCAAGCGGGTCCGCTCGGACACCGCCATCGCCCGCGGGACCACCTCCATCGCCCACGTCGCCGTGGCCGCCGCAGGGGCCCGTATGGGCAATCTCGGCTCGTCACGCATCGTGCTTGTGGGAGCCGGCGAGGTGGGTTCGG
>JAODBN010000330.1 GCA_025463965.1 Acidimicrobiaceae bacterium | reverse complement strand
GGCGCCCGGGGTGCTCGAGGCACTGGCATCGGCCGACGCCCTGATCGTGGCTCCGTCCAACCCGATCGTCTCCATCGGGCCCATCCTGGCGGTCCCGGGGATCTCCGAGGCGCTCTCGGCGCGGCGCGACCGTGTCGTGGCGATCTCCCCGATCGTCGGCGGTCGGGCGCTCAAGGGGCCCGCCGATCGCCTCCTCGTGGAGCTCGGCGGCGAGGCTTCCCCGGTCGGTGTCGCTCGGGCGCTCGCCGACCACATCGGGACGCTCGTGATCGACGAGGTAGACGGGCACCTCGCCGGCGCGGTCGAAGCCGAGGGCGTGGCGTGCGTGGTCGCGCCCACCGTCATGTCGGCCCCTGGAGCCGCGGCCGAGCTCGCTCGGCGCTCGCTCGCGGTCGTCTTCGGCGATGGGTGGGCCGCCGATGACCGGGCCGCCGATGACCGGGCCACCAGTGACTGATCCGGCCGCGAGTGAGCGGGCAGCGCGCGAGCCTGGTGCGCCTGATGCGGAGACCGAGAGCTCGCCCGCGGACGCCCTTTTGGTCCTCCCCGTAAGGGGATTCCCCGAGATCCGCCCGGGCGACCGTCTCGCCGAGATGATCGCGGAGATGGCACCGCTTCGCGACGGCGATGTCCTCGTCGTCACCCAGAAGGTGGTCTCCAAGGCCGAAGGTCGACTGGTGCAGGTGGACCCGACCGACCCGCTCGCCAAGATCCGCCTCGCCGAGTCCGAGTCGGTGCGGGTGCTCAGGCGCCGCGGCGATCTGGTCATGAGCGAAACGAGCCACGGGTTCGTGTGTGCCAACGCCGGCGTCGACCTGTCGAACGTCGACGAGGGCTGGGCGGCCCTGCTGCCCGTGGACCCGGATCGGTCCGCCCGCAGGATCCGTGACGTGATCCGGGCTCGCCTTTCCATCGAGATCGGGGTCATCGTCTCGGACACCTTCGGCCGTACCTGGCGCAAGGGTCTCACGGACGTCGCGCTGGGCTGTGCCGGGGTGGCGGCGGTCGTCGACCTGCGGGGCTCGGCCGATGCGATCGGTAGGACCTTGCAGGCGACCGAGGTGTGCCTCGTCGACGAGCTGGCCGGGGCCGCCGAGCTCGTGATGGGCAAGTCCTTCGGAGTGCCCCTGGCGATCGTCCGGGGCGTGCCACGCGAGCACCTCCGGGAGTCCTCGGTGCGCGACGAGGTGGTGCGGCCGCCCGCCGAGGACCTCTTCCGGTGAGCTGGCGCGGCCCGGCCGATCGCGAGCACGACGCGGTCCGGGCCCGTCGCGCGGTCGACGACCCGCTCGGAGAGGGCGTCGTCATCGTGGTCGAGCAGCTCCGCCGGGCGGTCCCGGGAGGGATCGGCACCTATGCGCGGGGGCTCGTCGGGGGGCTTGCCCGCATGGCCGGTTCCGCTCCGCCCCGCGCGCTCCTCGCTTCGCGCCCGAGGCGACTGCCCGATCCCCTCGACCGGCTCGAGGTTCCGGTGCGCTCGTCAGTGCTTCCGGGCCCGCTCCTCACCCGCGCGTGGAGCGCGGGCATCGCGGGGGTGGGGGCGGGGCCGGCGCTCGTGCACGCCACCTCGATGGCCGTTCCGCCGAGCCGGGCGCCTCTCGTGGTCACGGTCCACGACCTCGCATGGCGAGCGCTGCCCGAGGCCTACCCTCCGCGCGGGCGGCGCTGGCACGAGGCGGCCCTCGCCCGAGCCGTTGGCCGGGGATCGGCCTTCGTCGTTCCGTCCGAGCCCGTCGCCGAGGCCTTGCGCTCGGCGGGTGTGACCCAGCCCGTGGCGGTGATCGCCGAAGGTGCGGATCACCTGCCTCCGCCGGACCTCGAGGCGGCGGCCCGCTACCTCGCCGCGCTGGGGGTCGAAGGCCCGTTCCTGGTCGCGGTGGGCACGCTCGAGCCGCGAAAGAACCTCGCCAGACTCGTCGCCGCCTACTCGCGCATCCGCGCCCGCCTGCCGGAGCGCTGGCCCCTTCTCCTCGTGGGTCCCGCCGGCTGGGGCGACGCGGTGGGTTCGCTCCCCGAAGGGGTGGTGCTCGGTGGCCGCCCCGGTGACGCCGTGCTCGCCGGCTGCTACGCGCTCGCTCGCTGCTGCGCGTACGTGCCGCTCCTCGAGGGGTTCGGCCTCCCGGTCGTCGAGGCGATGGCCGCCGGCACGCCGGTCGTGGCTAGCAAGGTCCCAAGTGCCGGCGACGCCGCGCTGTTCGTCGAGCCGACCGACGAGGAGTCCATCGCCGAGGGTCTGTGGAGCGCGGCATCCGACGAGGCGATCCGCACCCGCCTCGTCGCTACCGGCCGGGCCCACGTTGCCCCGATGACCTGGGAAGCGACGGCGCGAGCCCACGTGGCGCTGTGGCAGGAGGTCGCGGCGTCGCGCAGCGGCGGAAGCGGCACGTGAGCCAGGCGGGAGCGGTTCGCGTGGCGCTCGACGTCTCGGCGATCCCCGCCGAGCCCGCCGGGGCGGGCCGCTACGTCGAGGAGCTGGCGGGCGCGCTGGACTCGAGCACCGGGGCGTCGCTCACCCTCTACGCGCGGCGTGGCGACGGCGCGCGCTGGGCAGCCCGAGCGCCTCGGGCGGAGGTGCTCGCCGTAGCCCCCGCAGGTCGTCCGGCGCGCCTGTTGTGGGGGGAGCTCGGCCTCGGCCCGGCGCTTCGCCGAGCCGGCGGCACCGACGGCGTGCTGCACGCCCCGCACTACACCATGCCGGCGGCGTTCCGCTCCGTGCGCTCTCCCCTTCCGGTGGTGGTGACGGTCCACGACCTCACCTTCTGTGACCACCCCGAGTGGCACGAGCGTTCCAAGGTGGTCCTCTTCCGTCGGGCGATCGCCCACGCGGCCCGTTTCGCCGACCTCGTCGTCTGCGTGTCGTCCGCCACGGCCCGGCGCTTCGAGGAGCTGTTCTCGCCACACGCGCCTGTGGCGGTGATCCCGCACGGCGTCGACCACGCTCGGTTTGCTCCCGAGGAGCCCGAGCCGGGCGCGGACGCCGTCGCCCTCGCCCGCCTCGGCGTCCACCGCCCCTACCTTCTCCATCTCGGCACGGTCGAGCCCCGCAAGGACCTCGTGAGCCTGCTTTCTGCCTTCGAGCGGATTGCCCATGCCGAGCCCGAGCTTCGCCTGGTCCTCGCCGGTCAGGAGGGGTGGGGAAGCGAGCCCTTCGAGCGGGCGCTCGCGCTGAGCCCGGTCGCTTCGCGCGTCGCCCGCCTCGGCTATGTCGCCGACGCGGACGTCCCCGCGCTGTTGCGCCGCTCGGCGGCGGTCGTCTATCCCGCCCTCGAGGAGGGCTTCGGGCTCCCCGCGCTCGAGGCGCTCGCGTGTGGGGCGCCGCTCGTCACCACCGCGGGGAGCGTCATGGCCGAGACGGCCGCCGGGGCCGCGCTCGTGGCTCCGCCGGCCGCGCCCCGGGCGCTCGCCGAGGTGATCGAGGCAGCGCTCTCCGCGGGCGGACGGACCGAGCGCCGCCAACGAGGCCTCGAGGTGGCGGCGGGCTACACCTGGCAGGCGTGTGCCGCCGCCCACCTGGCCGCCTATCGGCGCGTCGCTGGCTAGCCTGCGCCCGTGCGCGCCTTGCTCACCGGGGGATCCGGCTTCGTCGGTGGATGGCTGAGCGCGCATCTCACGAGCGCGGGCGACGAGGTCTCCGACCTTCCCGAAGGCCTGGATGTGCGCGACGCCCCCGCGGTCGCCCGTCACGTCGTGGCCTGTGCCCCCGACGTCGTCTACCACCTGGCCGCACTCAGCCATGTCGGACGCTCGTGGGAGCACCCGGCCGAGACCCTCGAGGTGAACGTGCTCGGCACCTCGAGCGTGCTCGAGGCGGCCCGGCGCTGCGACTCACCGCCCCGGGTCATCCTGATCAGCTCGGCTGAGGTCTACGGGTCCGGGACCGGGGCGCCGCTCGACGAGTCGGCCGAGCTGCGCCCGGTGTCGCCGTACGCGGCGAGCAAGGTGGCCGCTGAGTTCCTCGGCGTCCA
>JAODBN010000316.1 GCA_025463965.1 Acidimicrobiaceae bacterium | reverse complement strand
CAGGCCCGTCAGGCCTCGGTGATGGCGCCCCGCTCGGCACCGGCGGCGAGCCGCGCGTACTTCGCCAGCACCCCGCTCGTGTAGCGGGGCGCGAGCGGCTTCCACACCGCTCGCCGACGGGCCAGCTCGTCGTCGTCGACGAGCAGGTCGATGCTTCCGGTGGTGGCGTCCACGACGATGCGGTCGCCGTCGGCGACGAGCGCGATCGGTCCTCCTTCGGTCGCCTCGGGGGCTACGTGGCCGACAGAGAAGCCCCTCGTCCCGCCCGAGAAGCGTCCGTCGGTGACGAGCGCACAGTCACCGCCCCGCCCCGCACCGGTCAGCGCACCGGTCACCGCCAGCATCTCGCGCATCCCCGGTCCGCCCTTGGGACCCTCGTAGCGGATCACGAGCACCGTGCCCGGCTGGATCTCGCCCGCGAGGATTGCGTCCATGGCCCCATCCTCACCGTCGAAGACGCGCGCCGTGCCGTCGAAGCGGCTGAGGTCGGTGCCGGCGATCTTGACCACCGCACCCTTCGGGGCGAGCGATCCGTGCAGGATCACGATGCCGCCCCGCGCGTGGATCGGGGCGTCGAAGGGATGCACGACGACCCCGTCGGGGCCGGGGGGATTGATCGCCTCAAGGTTCTCGGCCATGGTCTTGCCGGTCACCGTCAGGCAGTCACCGTGCAGGTGGCCTGCGTCGAGCAGGAGCTTGAGCACCACCGGCACCCCGCCGACCCGGTCGAGGTCGACCATGTGGAACTTGCCGTGCGGCTTCATGTCGGCGAGATGCGGCACCTGGGCCCCGATGCGCGCGAAGTCGTCCAGGGACAGCTCGACGTGGGCCTCGTTGGCGATGGCGAGCAGGTGCAGCACGGCGTTCGTGGAGCCACCGAGGGCCATCGTGCAGGCGATGGCGTTCTCGAAGGCCTTCTTCGTCATCACCTGTCGCGGTCGGATCCCCGCCTCGAGCATGGAGAGCACGGCGCGCCCCGAGTCGTAGGCGACGTCGTCGCGGCGACGGTCGACTGCGGGAGCCGAAGCCCCTGAGGGGAGCGACATCCCGATCGCCTCGCCGATCGCCGCCATCGTGTTGGCGGTGAACATCCCGGCGCACGCCCCTTCGGTCGGACACGCTGCCCGCTCGATCGCCGCCAAGCTGGCGTCGTCCAGCTGTCCGGCGGCGTGGGCGCCGACTGCCTCGAAGACGCTCACGATGTCGAGGGTCTGGTCTCGCCAGTGTCCCGGAAGGATCGAGCCGGCGTAGACGAACACGCTCGGCAGGTCGAGGCGCGCCGCTGCCATCAGCATTGCCGGCAGCGACTTGTCACAACCCGCCAGTCCGACGAAGCCGTCGAAGCGCTCGGCGTGCATCACCGTCTCCACCGAGTCGGTGATCACCTCACGGCTGACGAGCGAGGCGCGCATCCCCTCGTTGCCCATCGAGATGGCATCGGAGACCGTGATCACCCCGAACTCGAAGGGAAAGCCCCCTGCGTCACGCACCCCTTCTTTGGCCCGCTTGGCGAGCCGGTCGAGGGACAGGTTGCAGGGCGTGACTTCGTTCCAGGTGGAGGCGATCCCGACCTGGGGCTTTGGGAAGTCCTCGTCGCGCATGCCGACCGCCCGGAGCATCGCCCGTGCCGGGGCGCGCCGAGGGCCCTCGGTGACGTCCTGGCTGTGGATCTTGAGAGAACGGCCCGGAGCCGGCCCGTCCTTGACTTCGTCGCTCGCCATGACGACACCCTAGGGGAGGTCGACAGACTGGGGTAAGTCCGGATCGCCGCCCGCGAGTCAGCCGATCTCGCCGCCCCCGTCAGACCACCGGTGGCGAGGGTGCCAGCCGAGGACACCTTGTGCCACCGAGCAGTCGACGAGGGCGGCCCACGGGTCGGCCTCGTAGCGCTTTCGGTCTCGCACGGGCACCTGCGGCGCCAGGCTGGCGAGCATCTCAAGGCTTGGGGCGCTCGCCGCCACATCCGCGCTGCACAGCAGCGCCCGGACGTGGCCGACCACGGCGGGCTCGAGGGCGAGAAGGACGGCCTCTGCCACGTCGCGCACGTCGACGACCGAGCCGAACTCCCAGAACGGCTCCCACTCGGCGCTCGGCTGCGCCACCCAGGAGCGGGAGATCTCCTCGTACTCATCCGCCTCGAGGACCCGGACGGGACGGAGCACCACCGTGGGCGTTCCGGTGCGGGCGGTGAACGCCTCCCAGAGGTCCTCCCCGAGGCGCTTGGACAGTCCATAGGGTCGCCCGGCGCGCCGGGGATGCGCATCGTCGACGGGGAAGTAGTCGGGAAGGCCTTCGCCGTTGGAGGCCCCGAACACTTGGGCGCTCGAGAAGTGGACGACCCGTCCGAGCGACTGCGCCTCCGCGGCGAGCAACACGTGCCAGGTGCCGAGCAGGTTGACGGCCATGATCTGCTCGGGAGTGCCGGCGCCGTCGTTGGCGAGCGCCGCCAGGTGCACCACCGCCCCGCAGCCGGCCGCAGCCTCGCCTACCGCACGCGCATCGAGCAGATCTGCGCCGTCGGCGACTTCGAAGCCGACGATCTCATGGCCGGCGCCCCCGAGCGCCTGCGCGACGCGGGCGCCGAGCTTTCCGCGATGACCGGTGACGAGGACGCGCATCGAGAGCCGGCCCTGACTGGCGGGCTCAGCCCTTGCGCTTGGCGAAGGCGGCCGCGACGAGCTTGCCGTTCGCGCGGCCCTTGGTCTCTCGCATCACCTGGCCGAAGAGGAACTGCGCGACCTTCTCCTCGCCGTCTTGGAAGCGGGCCCATTCGGCGGGATGCGCCGCGATGACCGCGTCGACCATCCGGGAGAGGTCGTCGTCGCCAAGTGCCTCGAAGCCGAGGCGGCTGGCGATCGCCTCGGGCTCGCCGCCGTGCTCGAGCAGCTCGGCGAGCACGGTCTTGGCCTGGGTGGCCGACAGCGCACCGGATCCCTCGAGGCCGAGGAGACGGGTGAAGAGCGCGGGGTCGAGCTGGCGCGCCTGCTCGGGTCGCTGCGCAGCCTCGTTCGCCGCGCGGGCGAGCGCCAGACGGACGTCCGCGCCGAGCTCGCTCGCCGCGACGACAAGGCCGTCGAGCCCGAGGTCGACCGCCGTGGCCAGCTGGTCCGCGGGCACCGGTGCACCCGCGGCCTCGAGCAGCGCGACGAGGCGCTCGCGCCGCTGCGCGGGAAGCGGGCCGATGCCGGCAGCAACCTGCGCGATCCACTCTTCTTCTGGCGCGAGCGGGACGAGATCGGGCTCTTGGAAGTAGCGGTAGTCGTAGGCCTCTTCCTTGGAGCGCATGGAGGAAGTCCGGCCCTCGGCCTCGTTCCAGTGCCGCGTCTCTTGGACGACGGTCCCACCCTCCTCGACGAGCGCCACCTGGCGGGCGGCCTCGTACTCGATGGCCCGCCCCACCGAACGGATCGAGTTCAGGTTCTTGATCTCACAGCGCGTCCCGAAGGCCTCGGTCCCTGCGGGGCGCACCGACACGTTGGCGTCGACGCGCAGCGACCCCTCCTCCATCCGCCCGTCCGAGGCGCCGGTGGCGACCAGGATCGCCCGCAGCTCGGCGACGTACGCTCGCGCCTGGTCGGGGCTTCGCAGGTCGGGGGCGGAGACGATCTCCACGAGGGGAACCCCGGCCCGGTTGTAGTCGACGAGGGAGTAGTCCGAGCCGTGGATGCGCCCGTCGCCGCCGAGGTGGCTCGTCTTTCCGGTGTCCTCCTCCATGTGCGCCCGCTCGATGCCCACCCGGCTCCCGTCGGCGAGCACGAGCTCGCCGTTGGAGTTGAGCGGCTCGTCGTACTGGGTGACCTGGTAGTCCTTCGGCATGTCCGGATAGAAGTAGTTCTTCCGGTGGAAGGTCGAGGGTCGGATCTCGCAGCCGAGCGCGGTTCCGATCGCCATCGCGAGCTCCACCGCCCGGCGGTTCAGCACCGGGAGCGACCCGGGAAGCCCTAGGCACACCGGGCAGACGTGGGTGTTCGGCTCGTCACCGAAGGCGTTGACGCAGCCGCAGAAGAGCTTGGTCGTCGTGGACAGCTCGCAGTGCACCTCGAGGCCTACCACCACCTCCCACTCGCCGGTCGAGCCGCGCACGAGATA
>JAODBN010000285.1 GCA_025463965.1 Acidimicrobiaceae bacterium | reverse complement strand
ACGGTCGAGCTCGACGCGCGTGGCTTTGGTCGTGACCACCTCGGCTCCGAATCGGATCGCCTGGGCCCGGAACGTCGCCATGAGCTCGGGCCCCATGACTCCCTCCACGAAGCCGGGGTAGTTCTCGACCTCGGTCGTCAGCATGAGCTGGCCGCCGGGCTGATCGCTCGTCGAGGACGGCTCGCCCTCAAGCACGAGGGGTCGCAGGTCGGCCCGGGCGGTGTAGATCGCGGCGGTGAGGCCCGCCGGCCCTGAGCCGAGGATCACTACGTCCCGCACGGCATTGAAAGGCAAATCGGGTCGACGTTCCTCGGCCTCCGCACGCTGCGCGCTATCGAGCGGAGCGGAAACGACCTCTGAGAGCGAGTCCAAGAGCGCGGGCCCGACCGGTTCAGAGCCGGCACTGTTTTCAGACACTGATCTCGTCCTTGCCTACACGCCCGGCCATTAGGAGCAACAAGCCGCCGGCGCCTGCCAGGATACCGCCGACGACCAGGTCAGACGCCCACACGCGACCCCCAAAGGCATCCGCGGTGAGCAGGCGGACCAGCGCGATCACGCCCAACACGGCGATCACGAGCCCGAGGCACGCCGCGACGAAGCCGAGCGCGGCGAATCGCAAGGCCGTGAGCACCGGCCGCAGGGAGTGGTCACGGACGAGCACGACGAAGGACTCGACGGCGTGCGTCACCTTGGACACCCAGTCGCCGTCGTCCCGAGCAGTCGAGAGATCGTCCTCAGCCATGGTGCGAGGTTAGACAGTACGGGCCCTTGGTGCCCGCGTTCAGGTTCGTAGAGCGCAGACGACCATCGTGCCCGGACCGGCGTGAGCCCCCACGACCGGACCGATGTAGCTCACCAGGATCTCGTCTCGCGGGTAGTACTTCGCCACCAGGTCGACCATCTCTTCGACGTCCGGCGCCGCGGCGTGGACCACGGCGAGGCGCGAGTAAGGGCCCAGTGCGGCGACCTTGTCTGCGACGTAGCGCAGCGAGCGCCCTCTCGTTCGTTGTCGCGACTCGCCCTCGACGACTCCGTCCCGGATCTCTAGTACGGGCTTCAAGGACAGCAACGAGCCGAAGAAGGCCTGGGCGGTGCCGATCCGCCCGCCCCGACGGAGGTTGTCGAGGGTGTCCAGGGCGCCGATGGCGACGACTCTGCCGATCGCCTGGCGCACCGCCGCCACGACCTCCTCCAGCGTCGCCCCCCCCGCAGCGAGGCCGGCCGCTTCGAGAGCGATCAGGCCCTCCGCCATGGTTACGGTCCTCGAGTCGACCACCTCGACCGATATCTCGCCGGCGACAGCGCTCGCGGCCGCGACCGCCGCCTGGTAGGTCGCAGAGAGATCGGAAGAGAGCGTGATGCACACCACCGCTTCGTGCCCCTGGTCGCGCGCAGCGAGGAACGCCTGCTGGAATTGTCCCGGAGACGGCGCGGAAGTCTGAGGTAATACGTCTGTCGTGGCACAAGCCTGCCAAAACTCGGCGGGGGTCATCTTCCCCGTCTGTTCGGGCCCCAGGTTTCCCAAGCGCACCTCGAGGGGGACCACGGAGACAGGGAGGGACCCGATGAGCGCAGGGCTGAGGTCACTAGCGTCGTCAGTGACGACCCGGATACCGGACACGATCTCTCCTCGAGTGAGCAGGCGCGCCAGCGCGACGCCGGCGGGAAGTCTGCCAGCCGGTCACGGTCGCCGCTACGCCCGCGCCTCCGAGGTAGACGGCGACGCCCGCGAGCACCGAGGCGAGCAGCGCGGCCCAGCCGGCGATCCCCGTGCCGCTTCCCACGACGGCAGAGACGAGAGCCACGACGAATGCCATGAGCAGGCTGAGCAGCGTGGAACGCACGGTCGCGGTGAGCAGGGCACGGCCGCCGATCGTGCCGACGCGCTCGCGCAGCACGGCCAGTGCCACGAGTGCGGCGAGCGTGTAGGACGCCGAATAGGACAGCGCGAGTCCTCGAATGGCGAGCGGCCGGTAGAGGAGCGCTGCGAGCAGCAGGTTCGTCCCGTTCTGGAACACGTAGAGCACGAAGGCGGTTCGGGCGTCCTGCATTGCCTGCAGCGCCCGGGTGACGAGGAGGAAGACGCAGAAACCGGGCAGGCCCAGGGCGAACATGACGAGCACCGAGGCCGTCAGTTGGGCGGAGGAGGCGGTCTCGGCGCGGTGCTGCAAGAGCAACGTCACCACCGGACGCGCCAGCAAGAGGTAGCCGACCGTGCACGGCAGCACGAGCGCCAGCGTCTGGCGGGTGGCCGAGCCGAAGCGCCGTCCCAGCCCGACGAGGTCACCTCTCGCCCAGGCGCGGGCGAGATCGGGGGAGGCCACGTTGATCACCGAGACGGCGATGACCCCGAAGGGGAACTGGAAGAACTGGTAGGCGTAGGTGTAGGCGCTGACGCTGCCCGGGACGCGCCGGCTCAGGTGGACCTCCAGGGCGAGCACGACGAAGACGGAGATCTGGCTGGCCACCACGAACCCGAAGGTCCATCCCGCGAGCGCCGTGATCTGGTGGACCGCGGGATCGCCGGGTCGCCACAGCGGACGCAGCTTCGCCCCGCTGTGGCGCAGCGATGGCAGCAGGGCAATCGCCTGGAGGGCCACGCCCGCCGTCGTGCCCGCCCCGAGAAGGAGGAGGAGCCCCGTGTTGTGGACCACCCCGGCGGCGGTCACGTTGCGGTTGGCGGCCACCGCGAACGCGAGCAGCACACCGATGCTCACAAGGTTGTTGAGGATCGGGACGAAACCGACGGCCACGAAGCGGTCCCTCGTGGAAAGAACGGCCGACATCAGGCTGATCGCTCCGTAGAAGAGGAGCTGGGGTGCAAAGAGCCGCAGCAGGTCGACGGCGAGCGTCCGCTCGGAGGAGCTCAGCGAGCCTCCGCCGTAGGCGTCGACGATGGCGGGAGATGCGAAGAGGAACAGGGCGGTCGCTGCGATCAGCCCCACCGACGCCAGCGTGACCACCGCCGAGATCGAGTCGGCGGCCTCCCGGGCCGTTCTCGTCGTCATTCGCTCGACGAAGACCGGCACGAAGGTGGCCGCCAGGATCCCCCCGAGCACGAGGTCGTGGATCATGTTCGGGGTGTTGTTCGCCAAGTTGAAGGCGTCCCCTATTCGTCCTCCGCCGAGGGCGGAGGCGAGAACGACGAGACGGAGCAGCCCGGTCAGTCGCGACACCAATGTGCCCGCCGCCGTTCCGAGCGAGGACCGAGCGAGCTGGCTGGAACGGCTGCGAACAGGGGTGGCCGGTGCTCCGGCCTCGAGCGGGTAGCGGGTAGAGCTCACGCCACGGGGGGCGGATCGGCCCCGAGGCGCGTCGCTCGCTGAGCGGCCTCTCGACGACGGTGTCGGGCGTAGGACCGCGCCCACCACGCGGCAAGCACCAAGAGGGCTCCGACCGAGAGGCCGATCGCTTCGGCCGAGATGGCGGTCGAGCGGATGGAGAGCCGCTTGGTGCCGAGGACCCAGCCGCTCGACCCCGGGGCGAGGAGTGCCACGTTCATCGTGGTCAGCCCCGAGGTGAGTGTCGACACCTGAACCGGCTCGAGGTGCACGCGAGTCGTGAGCCGCAACGGGAAGCGGTTTCCCGCAGGGAAGGTCAGCTCGCTGCTGCTGACCTGGAGCACGACGTTGACCGGCCCGGGGAATTGCGAGGCGACGGTGACCGGGATCTGGCCCGATCTGGAGGTGAGCGTGACTGTCTGGTTGGCGCTCAGAGAGACGGCCCGGCTCACGGTCTGAAGGGATCGCACGGGGGCTCCCTCGTAGTCGTCGCGAACCTTTGTGCTCAGACCAATTGCCTCGCCGAGCAGCACCGCCTGGGCAGCCCGGGAGACGAAAGCATGAGCGCTCGGCACGACGGAGCCGAGCACGCCGAGGGTCTTGCGAGCCGAGCTCACGACTCCGGCCGCGACGTCGCCGCCCTTGCCTGCCGTGGCCACAAGGTGGGTCACTGGCAAGGACGAGGCCCCGTCCCAGAGCGTGAACAGTGAGGAGAGGGTGGCGGGCTGCAGCACTGGGCTCGTCGTCAGTCCGGCCAGGGCGGCCGCGAAGAAGGACGCGCTCGGTCCGTCGGTCTGGGGGGCGATCACGACGGCTCGGGCCTGGCTCGCGTACGGCGCCTCGAAGTAGACGAC
>JAODBN010000276.1 GCA_025463965.1 Acidimicrobiaceae bacterium | reverse complement strand
CGAGGCGGCCCACCTCTCGGACCGAGTGGCGATCATGGACCACGGTCACCTGCTCGCCCTCGACACTCCCGAGGCCCTGACCAAGAACTTGCCGGGCAGCGCCACCCTGGAGCTCAGCCTGGCCGCTTACGACCGAGCGGTCCTCGAGGAGGCGCTCGGCGCCCTCGCCATCCTCGACGGCGTGGAACGGGTCGAGCCGGTGGGCGAGGCGAACCGCGGCGGTGAGCTCGAAGGGACCGAGCGCCGGGCCCGGCTCTACCTGACCGGGGACGCCGCCGCCATGGTGCCGCCCGTGGCCCGCCTCCTCGGCGAGCGTTCGGTCGGGCTCACCGACCTGCGCATCGGCACGCCTTCGCTCGAGGACGTCTTCATCAACCTCACGGGGAGAGCGCTTCGATGAGCATCGCGGTGACGAGGCCGCCAGGCGAGGCCCGCTCGGCCGCTTACTCCATCGGCCCGGTGGGGACCTTCTTCGCCGTGCTCCGGCGGGACCTCTTTGTCACTGGCAAGGAGATCCCGGTCTTCCTCGCCCAGGTGGGCCTGCAGCCGCTGCTCTTGCTGTTCGTCTTCGGCCGCATCCTCACGGACCTCGGCTACGCCAGAGCCGGCTACGCCCACCTGCTCTTCCCCGGGATCGTCGCCCTCACGGCCACGCTCACGGCGCTCCAGTCGACTGCGCTGCCCCTTGTCCTCGACTTCTCGTTCACCAAGGAGATCGAGGACCGCCTGCTCGCGCCGCTGCCCATCTCGTGGGTGGCGATCGAGAAGATCCTCTTCGCCAGCCTGCGAGCGCTCATCTCGGCGGTGATCATGTTCCCGGTCGGGATCGGGGTGCTCGGCTCGGTCCCGTGGCGGGTGGCTGGGGTCCCCTTGCTCGTCGTGGTGCTGGTCATCGGCTCGCTCGTCGGCTCGGCTCTCGGCATGACGCTCGGCACCCTCGTTCCGCCGCACCGCATCAACATCATGTTCGCCCTGGTGCTGACACCGCTCATCTTCACTGGATGCAGCCAGTACCCGTGGCCGTCGCTGCATCGCCTCGAGTGGTTCCAGTGGCTCACCACCTTGAATCCGCTCACCTATGTGAGCGAGGGCCTGCGGGGTGCCCTCGTGCCCCAGGTGCCGCACATGCGATCGTGGGTGTGCGTGCTCATGCTCTTCGTCTCGCTGGCGGTGTTCGGGACGATCGGTATCCGGGGGTTCCTCCGCCGTTCGATCGACTGAGCAACTCGATCGACTGGGCAACTCGGTCGACTGGGCAACTCGGTCGACTGGGCAAAAGGCGAAGCTCCTAGAACCAGTGCAGCCAGGGGTGGCCGTTGCGCCAGATCACCGCGAAGACCTTGCCGACGATCGAGGACGAGGGAACCGTCCCCCAAAAGCGGCTGTCGTAGGAGATCTGGCGGCAGTCCCCCATCACGAAGTAGTGCTTCGCCGGGATGTGGGTGACCGGGATGTTGTACGCCGTTTGGTAACAACCCTGGTGACCCGGGTTGGAGTACACGTTGGTGAGGTTGGGGAGCCACGGCTGCTTCAGTGCCTTGCCGTCGATGTAGATCGTCTGGCCCTTCGAGGAGATGGTCTCCCCGGGCAGCCCGATGACCCGCTTGACGAGGTCGGCGTCCTGAGTGTCGGGGTCCCTCGGGACCCGCTTGAACACCACGATGTCGCCTCGGTGGATGTCCTTGGTGAAAAAGAGCTTGTCCACGAGGATCCGATCCCCGGTCAGCAGCTCAGGAGTCATCGAGCCCGATGGCACGAAGAAGGTCTCCACCGCGAAGCTACGCACGAGAAAGGCCACGAGGGCCGCCACCACCAGCACGGCGAACCACTCGCCTCCACGGCGCAGCCGCCGTCGGCCGTGGGTGCCGGAGGGGGTTGTCACCGGGCCACCACCCTCGGGAGGAGTTCCTCCGTCCTCGGCGAGCCGCGCGGCGACGTCCGTGCTCTGCTCCGCGGTCACTGGCGGAGCGTACCGGGGTTGCCGGGCCGGCTCATCTCGCCCCGCCTCGCACGGTGCTCACCCGGCGACGGTAGAACCGGAAGGTCGCCGAACGGAGGAGGACGCACATGCGCACACTGGGCTCGTCAGGGTTGGAGGTCGCGGAGCTGTGTCTCGGGGGGAACGTGTTCGGCTGGACTGCAGACGAGTCCGCATCCTTTGCCGTCCTCGACGCCTATCTCGAAGCGGGTGGCAACTTTGTCGATACCGCTGATTCGTACTCGGCGTGGGTGACCGGCAACCGGGGCGGCGAGTCGGAGGAGATCATCGGCCGCTGGATCTCGTCGCGCAGCGTTCGCGACCGCGTGATCGTGGCCACGAAGGTGGGCAAGCTCGCCGGGCGCGAAGGCCTTTCGGAGAAGAACATCGCGGAAGCGGCCGAGGACTCGCTGCGCCGGCTCGGCATCGATCAGATCGACCTGTACTACGCGCACGCGGACGACCAGAGCGTCCCGCTCGAGGAGACGCTCGGAGCCTTCGACGCGCTCGTGCGCGCCGGAAAGGTTCGCGCCATCGCCGCCTCCAACTACAGCGCCCCCCGCCTCGCCGAGGCGCTCGAGGTCTCCCGCCGTGAGGGATTCGCCTCCTATGTCGCGCTCCAGCCCGAGTACAACTTGATGGAGCGAAAGGAGTACGAGGAGAACCTCGCCCCCCTGCTGGTGAGCGAGGGGCTTGCCTGCGTTCCGTACTTCGGCCTTGCCCACGGTTTTCTCACCGGCAAGTACCGTCCGGGCGGACCCGCCGTCGACTCGCCGCGCGCTGCCGGCGCCGCTGCGTACCTCGATGAGCGGGGGGTCCGGGTCCTCTCCGCCCTCGACGAGGTCTCCGCAGCCCACGGGGTCAGCCCCGCCGCAGTGGCCCTCGCATGGCTGCTCGCGCGTCCCGCGGTGGTCTCGCCGATCGCCAGCGCCCGGACCGTGGAACAGCTCGACGAGCTCCTCGCCGTCCTCACGCTCCGGCTCGAGCCCGACGAGGTGCGCCGACTCGACGAGGCCTCGGCCTAGGAGGGAATCTCTCCTCGGGTCCCAAGCCCGAGCGAGGTAGCGTCGTCGCCTCGGACGACCCAACCTGTCCGCACCAACGCGAGAAGGCTGGGTGGGAAAGGGGCGCGCGGCGATGATCCTGGTTTGCGGGGAGGCACTGGTCGACCTCGTCCAGGTGGGCGTCGGACAGGGCGCGCCGTTGTTCCGAGCGCTCCCGGGTGGCAGCCCTGCCAACGCGGCCGTCGCCCTGGCCCGCCTCGGCCAGGCCGTCGGGCTCGTCAGCCGTCTCGGTGACGACGACGCCGGGACACTTGTTCGCCAGCACCTCGTTCGCAACGGGGTGGACCCCGTGCACCTCATTCGGGCGTCCGAGCCCACGAGCCTTGCACTCGTCACCCTTGGAGACACTGGAGACGCCAGCTACGCCTTCTACTTCGAGGCCACCGCCGGCTGGTTGTGGCGATCCGACGAGCTGCCCTCCGGGCTCGGTCCCGAGGTGGAGGCCGTGCACCTCGGTTCCATGGCGCTCGCGACCCCCTATGGCCGAGCCGTGCTCGCGGAGTTCGTCGAGCGCGAGCGCGACCGGCGCTGCATCTCGCTCGACCCGAACGTCCGCATCGGCGTCGTCCCCGACGTCGACTCCTACCGCAGCGACCTAGAAGAGCTGGTGACTCGCTGCCATCTCGTCCGGGTGAGCGAGGAGGATCTCGAGACGCTGTATCCCGGAGAGCCGACGGAGGACGTCGCCGAGCGCTGGTCTGCGAGCGGGCCGCGCCTGCTCGTCGTCTCGCGCGGAGAGCTCGGCCCGCTGACCTACTTCCACGGGACCGTGAGCGTGGGACCGACGCGCAAGGTCGAGGTGGTCGACACGGTCGGGGCGGGAGACACCTTCTCCGCCGCGCTGCTCGACTCACTGGCGCGTGCCGGCCTGCTCGCCGGTGGGCTTTCCGGCCTCGACAGCGCAATGCTCGACACGGCCCTCGAGTACGCCGTGACCGCCGCCAGCATCACCTGTCAGCGCCAGGGTGCGGACCCGCCGAGCGCAGCCGAAGTCGCCGCCGCGCTCGGCTGACCGAGTCGCCGCGCTCGATACGCCCGAGCCCGCACGCCACGTTTCGCCGGGCGCGGACTGCCGAGCGCGGCGCGGTGAGAGACTGCAACGATGCGCCGCTTCTTCGCCGGCCTCCTTGTCGCGCCGCTCCTTCTTCCCGCCTACTTCGCGCTCGCCCCGTCCGCGGCAGCGGCCCGGCGGGCGACCGG
>JAODBN010000123.1 GCA_025463965.1 Acidimicrobiaceae bacterium | reverse complement strand
CTGCGACAGTAGTGCGCTAACCGTCGACACGAGGTAGGTGCCCCGGGCGGCCATCGTCGCCACGATGTCCGCGTCGAGGTAGCTTCCGTGTTCAAGGGAGTCCAGGCCTCCGTCGACACCCTCGCGAGCGCCCGCCAGGGAACGCGAGTGCCCGGTCACCTTCACGCCGTGGGCGTGCGCTAGGTCCACTACTCGACCGATCTCGTTCACGCTGAACGGGGACACGTCGCTGTCCGGACCATCCAGGTACAGCTTGATCAAATCCGCCCCGTCAGCGATCTGACGCGACGCCGCCGTGTAGAGATCGTCGGCGTCCTTCACCGTGACGGCGAGAGTGTCGATCACGCCCTGCTTCGCCAGCCACGTGCCCGCCGCGCGGATATAGGGGCGCTCGGCCCTGGTCCGCCACCGGTCGCGGACGCCGAGCGCGAGGGCCCGGAAGCGGCCGTCGGCGGGATCGGTCGCAGTGATCGATCCCACGTCCCGAGCCCACCCGATGCCGGCGCGCCACATGCGCTCCCCGGCAGCCTCGGCGGCACGCAGTTGCATCTCGACCGGGTCGGCTGCCCGATCGATCCAGTGGGCACCTCCAGCCAACGTCAAATGGCTGTGGGAGTCCACCATGCTCGGAACCGCGGTGGCGCCGCTGGCATCGATGATCTCCAGTTCGGTGTCGAGGAGTTCACCCTCCTCGACCGTGGGACGGATCCACGAGATGACGCCATCCTCGACGAGGATGCTCATGTTGCGGATCAGGTTCGGCGAACGGCCGTCTGCGATGCACACCTCTCGCACCAGCCTGCGTTGGCGTTCCATGGTTCTCCAGGTCCTCGTGATGTCGTGAGTTCGCACGGCGAATTGCTCAGCTGCGAGAGGCCGCCTCGACGATCGGGTCGGCATTGGCGAACGGCCCGGAGAGGTTGGCGATGGGAACGCCGTCGCGAAGAACGATCACCCGATCGCAAACCTGAACGAGATCGTCGTACTCGGAGGTCGCGACCAGCACGAACGTTCCGGCCCGCGCGACTCGGCGCACGATGTCGAGGATCTCCTTGCGTGCGCCGACGTCGACGCCCTGCGTGGGCTCGTGCAGCACCAGCAACCGCGGATCGGTCTGGATCCACTTCGCAAGCAGGCACTTCTGCTGGTTTCCGCCGCTCAGGGTCTTGGCCGGTCGCGATGAATCAGCAGGGGTAACCCCGTACTCGCGCAGCAGCTGGTCGACCTTCTGGTTCACGCTCTTCAACCGCAGCATGCCGCGGCGCCAATGCCTGTCGAGCACCGGAAGGGAGATGTTCTCGGCGATGGTCAGCTCGCCGGAGATCCCCTCACGAAGCCGGTTCGCGGGCACCAGCGCGATGCGCAGTTCCCGGCTCCTGTGGGCGGACGACCCGACGAGATCGTGCGTCCGACCGTCCAGGGTAAGCGTCCCGCTGGCCGCGCCGCCTTCGTAGAGCAACCCGGGGACTTCTTCGAACCCCGAGCCGAGCAGGCCGGTAATACCGACGATCTCGCCCTGCTCGATGTCGATTCCCAGGTCGCTGACCCGCCCGCCACTGAGCCCTCGCACCATGCACCTGGTCGGCGCCGCACAGGCTGCGTCGTCTGCCGTGGCCGCGGCGTCCGGTCGGCGGTCGTTCGCATCGGTCACTAGGTCACGACCGAGGATCAGCCGGATGAGGGCCTCCTCGGTGATCTGTGCACCCGAGAGCTCGCCGGTAACCTGCCCGTCGGTGAGCACCGTGACGTGATCGGCGATGTCGACCACCTCGTCGAGCTTGTGGGTGACGAGAAGAACCGACACTCCGCGTGCGGCGACAGCACGGATCACCTCGAAGAGCCGTCTGATGCTGTCGCGCGGCAGGTAGGCGGTTGGCTCGTCGAGTACCAGCAGCCCTGGCCTGCTGGACTCATCGACCTTGCGAATCGCGCGCGCGATGGCCACCAGCGCGCGTTCAACTTCGGAGAGCGAGTCGATCGGCATGGTGAGCGGCAACGAGTCCAGCCCGACGGCTCGCAAACCGTCCTCGGCGGCGCGGCGATGTTCCTTCCACCGGACGGGCCGGATCCCGCGCTCCGCATACGACGCGATGCGCAGGTTATCGAGCACGCTGAGCGTGCCGACCAAGGCAAGGTCCTGGTGGACGAAGCTGATGTCCGCCTGCGGAACGCGCTCGGCGTGGTGGGTGAAGTCCACGGTGTTCCCGCAGATGTCGACCGCTCCCGAGTCCCCGAGGTGATAGCCGGCGAGGATCTTGATCAGGGTGGACTTCCCGGAACCGTTCTGACCCAGCAGCGCGTGGATCTGCCCGGCGCCGACGGTGATATCGACGCCCTTCAGTGCATGCGCCGACCCGAAGGACTTTGACAGGTTCGAGATCCGCAGCGTGGGCGACAGCGTCGCGCGCGCGTCCTCAACACTCGCCTCCCGTTGAGCCGTTCGGTTCATCTCGGACTCCATTACTGGCCATCAGTCACCGCGGTCTGCGTGGACTGGAGGTGGACCGGTTACCATGCCCGGCATTCGGACAGGTGGTCGAGGTTTCGGGGTCGCGCGCGCACCGGATCGTCGCGACAAGGGTGCGGGTGGATGTAACATTACCGTCATGTTCCTCAAATTTGAGGAACATGGGGAGACCGTATGTGGGCTTGTTTGAGGTGTCAACCGCATCGAACCGTGTCCTGCCTCACAGATCGACGACACTCTCGGGTCTGGGGAAGGCTCGTTCGAGATCGATATCCCTCACCGGTGATAGACAACCCTCGGCTTTGGGTTGCTCCGTTAGAGTCATGGCCGACATGCGGATTGAGTCCGCCGCACCTCGCGAGATGGGGTTCCGTGATAGCTCCAGCACGTTCTCACGACCCGCACTCGTCCGGGCACGACGAGGTCTACGCCTGG
>JAODBN010000262.1 GCA_025463965.1 Acidimicrobiaceae bacterium | reverse complement strand
CGAACGGCGCTCGCTGACGTGCGCCACCAGGTCGCAGAGCTGATCGGGCCGGGCTTCGTGGCCTCGACCGGCGCCTCACGTCTCCCCCAGCTCCTGCGCTACCTCGAGGCGGCGCAGCGCCGCCTCGAGCGCCTGCCGGCAGATGCCCGCCGAGACGCCGAGCGGCTGGCCTCGGTCGGCCGCGTCCGCTCGCGCTATGAGCGGCTTGCCGCGCAGCGCGCCGGCGGCGGCGCGCAGGGCCGCGCCGACGACGAGCTGGCGGCGATCCGCTGGATGATCGAGGACCTCCGGGTGTCGCTGTGGGCGCAGTCCCTCGGCACGCCCGCCCCCGTCAGCGAGGAGCGGATCTTGCGAGCGATGGACCGGCTCGACAGCTAGGAAGCGGCACCGCCGGGGGTTGTCCGGTCACACGCTCCAGAGGGCCGCGGTCGGCGACATGCGCGCCGCGCGAAGCGCCGGCAAGAGGCCGGCAAGCGCCCCGATGACGAGGGCGGCGCCCAGTCCTCCTCCCCAGGCGAGCGGGCGGGACGACGACCGCCCATCCGCGTGCCGACGCGTAGATCGCGGTGGAGGCGGCTCCGAGCGCCACCCCGACCGCTCCCCCGGCGAGGGAGAGCAGGATCGCCTCGGCGACGAACTGCGTTCGGACGTGGCTCCTCGTCGCCCCGAGGGCGCGGCGCAGGCCGATCTCGGAACGGCGCTCGAGGACCGAGATCACCATGATGTTGGCCACCCCGACAGCCCCGATCAAGAGCGCCACCGCGCCGAGCCCGAGGAACAGTCCGTTGAGCGCGGATTGCGCGTCGGCCTGCGCGACGAGCGCCGCCGAGGGCTGGCTCACGTCGACCTCGTCCGGCGACTCGGGGTTCGCCGTCGCGGCGAGCGCCGAGTCCACGGCTGCCACTTGGGACGTCGCGGCGCGCACGTAGATCTCCGAGGGATGCCCGTCGAAGCCGAGGTAGGTCATCGCCGCGGGAAAGCCGACGAGGACCGAGCTGTCGATCTCGGGGGTGAGCACCGAGGAGCGCAGGATCCCGCTGACGTAGAACCACTGGCCGCCGAGCCACACCCGCTCACCGGTGTACACCCGGTCGATGCCGAGGCGCTGAGCGGCGGCGGCCCCGAGGACGCAGACCGGCTCGGTCGCCGTCGCGGCGTTGAGGTAGCGACCGTGCGCCATCGTCGTGCCGAGGTCTGCCAACAGACCGAGGCTGGCAGCGTCCACGGTGAGGGCGTTGGTGTTGATGCTCGGGATCAGCGGGCTGCGGAACACCTCGGCGCTCGTGGACCCGACGTACTGGACCGCAGTAACCGGACCGATGCGCCCGATCATCTGCGGCCCGACAAGCGGAAGCTCAGCGGCCTGGCCGAAGACGCTCTGTCCGTTCGTCACGGTGAGCAGGTTGGTGCCGAGACGGTTGATCTCTGCCAGCAGGCCGGCCTCCGAGGAGGAGGACAGCCCGAGCACGGCCACGATCGCCGCGACCCCGATGGCGATGCCGAGAGCCGACAGGCTGGCGCGTAGCTTCCTTGTGCGCAGCCCGACCACGGCGAGACGGGCGAGGTCCGAGGCCCGGAGGTTGCCGACGGGGATCGAGGCGGTCATCGCCACTGGCTCGCTCCCGCCGGCGCAGGGGTGGGCGACGAGCCCGCCGAGTCCGCGACCAGCCGCCCGTCGAGGAGCTCGATCTGGCGGGGCAGGCGCTTCGCGATCTCCCGCTCGTGGGTGATCACGAGGATCGTCGCCCCGCTCGCGTTCAGCGCCTCCAACAGGGCGAGGATCGCCTGGCTGTTCGCGCTGTCCAGGTTTCCGGTCGGCTCGTCGGCGAGCACGATCGCCGGGCTGCCGACGAGCGCCCGGGCGATGGCGACGCGTTGGCGCTCACCTCCGGAAAGCTGGGTCGGGCGCGCCCGGGAACGCGCCCCGAGGCCGACCTGATCGAGCGCCTCGGCCGCCCGCGCCCGGCGCTCGGCGATCCCCGCCCCGGCGTAGAGCAGGCCGTCGGCGACGTTGTCGAGCGCGCTCTGGTGCTCGGCGAGGAAGAACTGCTGGAAGACGAAGCCGATCCGGGTCGCCCGCAGCGCCGACAGCTGCCGGTCCGGCAATCGGGCGACGTCGAGCCCCGTGATGCGCACGGTGCCCGAGCTCGGACGATCGAGGGTCCCCATCAGGTGCAAGAGCGTCGTCTTGCCCGAGCCCGAGGGCCCGACGATGCCGACGAGCTCCCCCGCTCGCACCGAGAAGCTCACCTGCGAGAGCGCCACCACCGGTGGCTCGCCCGGGTACAGCTTGTCGAGCGCCTCCACCTCGAGCACCGGGGCCGGTCCGCCGCGCCGCTGCCCGGTGGCGAGCGCCGGCTCCATCGAGAGGGTGTCGAGGACGTTGGCGTCGGACGCACTCATGTCCCCGGCACCACGACGCGCTGGCCGGACGCCATCCCCGCGCCGCTCACCTGGACGAGCCCGTCGGCGTCGTCGAACAGCCCGAGGCTCACCGCCACGAGATGATGCGATCCCTCCGGGCTGATCTCCTCGAGTGCGTAGCCATGGCTGGCGAGCGCCAGCAGTGCGTCCACGGGAACGACCAGGGCGTTCGAGACGGTGGCCGTGGTGATCGCCACCTCGACCGGGGCCTCGACGAGACCGTTCGTCGCCTTCGGGTCGGACAGGCTCACCTGGACGGTGATCGTCGGGTTCGAGGAGCCCGAAGAGCCCGAGGAGCCGGAAGAGCTGGCCGGTGCCGTGGCGATCTTGCCGACCGAGGACACCACTCCGGGCGTGGTCGAGTTGTCGGGCAGCGTGACGGTGACCGGATCGCCAACCTTCACCTCCGACTCCTGGGAGGCGTCGAGGGCGATGGTCACGACCGGGGCCGTCGAGGTGGCGGTGAGCACCGCCATGCCGGGCGCGGCGGCCTGCCCCGCGCTCGCCGTCACGCCGCTCACGAGGAACGGTCCGGGGGCGACGACGAAGTCACCGAGGCTGACGATGCCCGTGGCCCGAACCCCGATCGAGGCCTGCCAGGCGGCCACGGCTTGCTCGGTCGCCGAGGAGAAGTGCTGTCCGGTGCCCGCACCGGCGAAGCCGAGGGCGGTGAGGTTGGCGTTCAGCTGGCCGACGTCCGGCCCGCCGCTGACGCCGAGATAGAGCGCCCGATACGGCGTCACGGTTCCGTAGAAGAGGGGGACCGAGCGTCCGTCGAGACGGTAGACGGCCTCGCCGCGGTGGATGGACTGGCCGGCGGCCGGCAACGACGTGAAGGTGGTCCCGGGGTTGGACGCCTGGATCTCGTCGAGCGACAGCGCCTGCTGTGCAGCTTGCGCGCTCGCCTGGTCGGTGGCGAGGCCGTGCTGGTCCTGGGCCACCCCGGAGCCTCCCGTGAGCCGGTCGAGCGCCAGAGCGTCCGTGGCGCTGCGCAGCTGGCGGGCGTCGTCGTTCACCGCGGCGACCTCGGCGACACACGAGGACTGCCCGCTCTGAAAGGTCTGAGTGGGCCCGACCGAGGTGCCGAGCGCGTTCTTGGCGACGAGGGCGAAGTCGTAAGTCGTCGCTGCCTTGAGGCCGGTGATGACGGCCGTCACCGGGCCGGCGTCGCTCGCCGCCCCGGCGTCCTGTGTCCTGGTCCGTCGGCCGAGCGATGCGGTTCTTCCCCATTCGAAGAAGTACGTCGTGTCGAGGCCGCCGGGATCGACGGTGCCCGAGAAGCTCTCCGAGGTGGCGGTGACAGCAGACGCCGAGCCGGTCGAGGCGAAAGGCTCGGCCGAGGTCTGGAACGTCTGGTCCTGTCCGTAGGAGGTGCCGAGAGCGCTCGTCGCCACGAGCCGGTAGTGGTAGCTCTGGCCGGGCGAGAGCCCGGCCACCGCCACGGCGACCCCGACCGGCGACGTTCCCGCACCGGCGCTCGTCGTGGCGGTGCTCTGGCCGTAGTTCGCGCTCGTGCCGTACTCGAACGAGTAGTTGGTGCCGGCCCCGTTCGGCTCCACGGTCCCCGTGAGGGTCGTCGTCGCTCGGGTGGTCTGGTCCACCGGGCCGGTCGTGGCGAGCGGCGCGCTCGCCGGGACGGTGGTCGTCGTGGTGCTGGGCGATCCCCCCGAGCTGTCGTGTGGGCGGAGACCGGCGGACAAGCCTCCCGAGGAGCCCGAGCCGGTAGAACCCGAACCGGCACCGGTGCTCGGGCTGCTCGCGCCCTGGCCCGCTCCGCTCGCCGGGGCGGCGCCCGTCCCGCCAGCCGACGGTGCGGAGCCCGAGCTCGCAGGGCTGGCGGTTGTGGCCGACGACGAGAGCGGACAGCCGAGCCGCCGGTCGGAGGCGAGCTGGGCCCTCGCCTCGGAAAGCGCGAGCTGGTCGGCCTTGACCTGGGTCTGCGCCGCGAGCAGCGTCGAGGCAAGCGTGGGGGCGGCGACGGTCTTGTCGCGCGACAGCGTGCGCTCGTCGGAGGCGACTTTGCCCTCGGCGGCGAGGAGCGTTGCTTGGTCTTGGCGGATCACCGTGGTCGGCGTGCCGGTCGGGAGGGACACGCTGTAGCTCTCCGCGTAGCCGAGCGTGGCGCTCACCTGGCTCTGGGACGAGAGGGCCCGCTCCGTCACCGTGGCGCTCGACGTCGGGTAGGCGTTGTCGCTGCTCGCCGAGCTCGCGGGCCGGCTCCCCGAGAACGGGTCACCGAGCGCCACGGCGACCCCGCCCGCGACGAGCAGCGCCGCGAGCGCGATGGCGAACCGCCGGAGCGACCGGTAGCGGGCTCTCGGTTGTGGGGAGAGCGTGCTCACGTCATCGACCTCCGATGTGTTGAAACGGGGTGCTGCTCATGCCGTCGACTCCTCACGGGGCCAAGCCCCGGCACGCCTGCTGGGCTCGCACCATCACGGGCGAGTTCGGCTTGAGCCCGGTGCCGCCGAGGCTCAGGGTCACGCCGCCGCCGCGCTCGACCGGGTCGGCGAACTTCGCGATGCCATGGGCGCGCATGCAGCGCGCGTAGCGCAGCGCCCGCGCGAGGTCCTGCGCCAGCTGGGCCGCCGTTGGCTGTCCGTTGTTCGGGAGCAGGTGTTGGCAGGACTTGTCCGCCGACACGAACGTCGGCGACCCGCGCGCCGGCAGGTGCTGCTGCGGTCCGAAGCGGAAGTTCCCCTGGCTGTCCGGGTCCGGGAACGTCGGCACGCCGTGTGAGCGGATGCACTGGGCGTAGGCGACCGCGTCGGCGTAGTTGGCCGCGCCCGAGCCGCCGGCCGCCGCCACCGAGGCGTTCGTGGTAGTCGTGCTCGAGCCGAGGCTCGCTACGCCCGGCGATGCACCCCCGCTGCCGCAACCGGCGGCAAGGAGGACGAGCCCCGCCAGCGCGAGCAGCATCACCGCCCCTCCTCCTCGGGGTCCGAGCTTCGGCTCGCTCGCGCTCATCGGGGTCACCCTCCTCTCGGCCCGAGTGCTCGGCAGGCTTTCTCAGCCCGTTGGAACGCGGGCGAGCGGGGCGAGCCGGTGATGCTGAAGCCGATCTCGTGACTGTTGACCGTCGGGTCGGGAAAGCTCGGCACGCCGTGTGAGCGCATGCACTGCGCGTATCGCAGGAGCTGCGCGGTGATCGCCGCGACCTGTGCGGGCGAGGGAGATCCTCCGCCGAAGGGGAGCAGGTGCTTGCAGGCGTCGTCCGCCGCCTTGTAGCGAGGAGAGCTCCTGTCGTACGGGTTCGGCGGCGAGCCGCCGTGGCTGGTGAGGATGGGATCCGGAAAGTTGGTGAGGCCATGCAGACGCATGCACTCGGCATAGGCAAGCTGGTCCGAGGAGGCCTTTTGAGGGCCGGGCAGCATCCCGGAGGTCGCCGCAGACCCGATCGCTGCGATCGTCGTGCTGGTCGACCCCAAGCTGGCCACGCCCGCGCTGGGTCCTGAAGCACAGGCCGCCGCGACCACCGCGAACCCGACGAGCGCCATGACCGGCGTCCAGGCAACACCGACGGTGCGGCGACCCGTCACGGTGCGCCGCCGCTCCTGGACTGTCTTGACCATCTCATGCCTCCCCGCCGCGCTCGGCTCGATCCCTACGCACCTTGTAAGCGATCGTCGCTAACGCCCAGCTAACGGGAGCCGTTATCCCGCTGTTAGTCGGCCTGGGGCATGCTCTTGGTCGAGCGTCGGAGGGGAACCGCCCACCAGCGGGCTCGCCGAGCTGTCGCACCCGACGAGGAGTGACGAATGACAAAGATTCCGGCGAGCACCAGCAAGCGGGGCAACTGGCGCAGCGCTTGCGCCGGGGTGGACGGGACTCCCACCGGCACAATGCACGACGCGTGCGTACGACCGGGGGCACGGTCATGGCGGTAGGGCCGTCGCGCTCGAGAAGGGCGCTCCGGCCACGCCTGCCCGGCCGCACCGTGCGGACCCGGCTCAGCTTCGTCTACGGGGCGCTGTTCCTCCTGTCCGGGGCGGTCCTGCTCGTGATCACCGGCGTGCTGTGGGGAAGGGCCACGAGCGGCCCGTTGCAGATCTCTGCCAAAGTTCCCGGTCAGATCATCAGCCTCGCGCGCCCGGGCCCCGCCGGCATCGTGCGATCAGGCAAACCGCCCGCCCTGAACAGGATCTCGGGGGGACGGGAGGACCTTCCGGCCCCACTCGCGACGCGTGGCCAGGTCCGGCAGGTGACCAATCTGCTGGACAGGATCGCCGCGCAGCAGCACGTGGCCGACCTGCACCAGCTGCTCTTGTACTCGGGGATCGCCCTCGCCATCATGGCAATGCTCTCTATCGCCCTCGGATGGCTGACGGCAGGCCGGATGCTTCGCCCGCTGAGGACGATCACCTCAGCAGCCCGAGACCTCTCGGCGACGAACCTGCACGAGCGGCTCTCCCTCGAGGGCCCGGCCGACGAGCTGAAGGAGCTCGGCGACACCTTCGACCAGCTGCTGGCGCGCCTTGAGCAGTCGTTTCAAGCCCAGCGCCAGTTCGTCGCGAACGCCTCGCACGAGCTGCGGACGCCGCTCGCGACGATGCGCGCCGCCCTCGAGGTCACGCTCGCCAAGCCCCGGTTCAACCGCGAACAGCTGGCCACGCTCGGCCAGCGCATGAGCCACGAGCTCGATCGCATGGACCAGCTTCTCGAAAGCTTCCTGGCCCTTGCCCGTGCCCAGCACGGTTCGGGCGAGGACGAGGCGGCGGTGTCGCTCGACCACCTCGCCGCATCCGTGCTCTCCCAGCAGGCGGTCAGGATCGCCGAGCGGGAACTTCAGGTTGGTGTCGAGCTGGGTCCGGCGGCTTTCGTGAGCGGCAACGCGACCCTGCTCTCGCGCATGGTGCACAACGTCATCGACAACGCGGTCGGTCACAACGAGCAAGGGGGCTGGATCCGTGTGCGCACCGGGGTCGAAGGCGATCTGGCGAGTCTCGTCGTCGAGAACGGCGGACCGGTGCTCGACGAGGGCGCAGTGAAGGACCTGGCCCACCCCTTTCGCCGTCTCGGCGCCGAGCGGACCGGCTCGGAGTCCGGCGTGGGCCTCGGGCTCTCGATCGTGGCAGCCATCGCCGAGGCCCACGGCGGGCGCCTCGTCTTGCACGCGCTACCCGGCGGCGGGATCCAAGTGCGCATCGAGCTGCCGCTCTCGGAGCGGGCGCTCGCCGGAGCACCGGCATGAGGGTTCTCGTGGTCGAGGACTCGAAGTCCCTCGCCGACGTCGTGGTCGAGGGACTCCAAGACCAGGGCATGGCCGTCGACGTTGCCTACGACGGCCACGAGGCCGTGATGAATCTCGACGTCAACCGCTACAACGTCTTCGTGATCGACCGGGACCTCCCCGGGGTCCACGGCGATGCGCTGTGCCACATGATCGCCGAAAGCGACAGCGCCGCCATGGTGCTGATGCTGACCGCCGCCGACGCGCCCGGAGAACGCGTCGCCGGATTGGCGCTCGGAGCCGACGACTACCTCGGGAA
>JAODBN010000248.1 GCA_025463965.1 Acidimicrobiaceae bacterium | reverse complement strand
GCGGTCGGCGACGACGACGGTCACCTCCACGCCCGGGTCCAGCTCGCGCGCCCGCAGAGCTGCGCTGATTCCGGCGTCGCTGCCCCCGACGATGACGAGGTTCATCTGAGCTCCCTTGCTCGGGCGTTGTCGGGGTGGGGTAGGAGGACGTCCGCCGCTTCGCTCGCGGTGACATCTGGATACAGGATCCGGATCAGCACCACGGCCAATAGGCCCCCCGCCGCCTGCGCTCCGATGAACGGCAGGGCCGACGACGGGGCGATGCCGGCGAAGGAGTTCGACAGCATCCGCCCGACCGTGATCGCCGGGTTGGCGAAACTGGTCGAGCTCGTGAAGAAGTAGGCGGCTCCGATGTAGGCGCCGACGGCAGACGGCGCGGCTCGGCCACGACCGGTCCGGGCGAGGGCGAAGATCACAAGCAGCAGTCCTGTGGTGGCGACGACCTCGGAGAGAACGTGGGCGCCGGAGGCCCGGTGCTTGGTCGAGATGCTGATGGCGGCGCGGGCGAACATCGAGTTTGCGAGGATCGCTCCTCCGGTGCACCCCGCAACCTGGGCAGGCAGGTATGCCGTCGCGTCCCTCCAGGAAAGCCCCCCGAAGGACGCGTCGACGAAGGAGACGACCGGGTTCAGGTGCGCACCGGACACGGGACCGAACATCAGGATCACCGCGAACAGCCCGGCAGCGGTGGCAGCGGCGTTCTCGAGCAGCTGTAGCCCGGTGTCGCCCGGCGAGAGGCGCTGGGCGGCGATCCCCGAGCCGATCACGATGGCCGCGAGGAACGCACTGCCGAGCAGCTCCGCCACGAGCCGGCGCCACAAGGCTGCCTCGCCTCGGGTGCGCCCTGGCGACGGAGCCATTCGGCGCCTCAGCAGCACGCGCCGGCCGGGGAGGCGTCCGCGTCGGAGCGGGCGAGATCGGGCCGCGTCGCACAGCAAGCGGCGCCGCTCGGCTCGGCACTGCGCAGCGACCCGGCCGGCATCTCGGCGTCCGCCAGCACGGTGTAGATCTCCCACGGTTCGCCCCCGGGGCCGTCGACCCAAACCTTGTCCTGGACCGCGTAGCAGCAGGAGACGTTCTCCTCCTCGGCCGTGGCGAGGCCTGCCGCCGCGAGGCGGGCCGTCGAGGCGGTGACCTCCTCGGTGCTCGCCACCTCTACGCCGAGGTGATTGAGCGAGCCGGCCATCTCTGCGCCGTTCTCGATGAGCACGAGCTTGAGCGGCGGGTCGGCGATGGCAAAGTTGGCATAGCCGGGGCGCACCTTGGCCGGCTCGGTGCCAAAGAGCCGCGAGTAGAAGTCGACCGCCTCGTCGATGTCCGACACGTTGAGCGCCAGCTGGATCCGGGACACGGCTGCACCTCCTGTTAGGATCGACATCCGTCGATATGTGTATCGTGGCAGTTACATCGAAGGCTGTCAATCTGTCTTGCGGTAGCATCGGAGGGACTCGAAATGGCGGCACGCAGCGAGGCGAAAGCGTTCCGGATTGCGGAGGGCGAACTTGGTTGCTGCCCGTCGGTCGTCGAGGCTCCGCTCGGTGAGAACGACGCCGTGGAGCTGGCCCAGGTGATGGCGGCGCTCGCCGACCCGGTTCGGCTGCGACTGCTGTCGATCGTGGCGTCGAGCGACGAGGTGTGCTCGTGCGAGCTCGAAGCCCCGCTCGGAAAGAGCCAGCCGACGATCTCGCACCACACCAAGGTCCTCGCGGCAGCCGGGCTGATCTCGGGGGACAAGCGAGGGCGCTGGACGTGGTGGCACGCCAATCCGGCCCGGCTGGCGGCCGTGCGCGACGCACTCGGGCGCTGAGGGCGTTTCTCGGTCGCCTCGGGTCGTCCGCTCATCGGCGACGGTGCTCGTCTCGTTCGGGGTCGCAGGGTCTACCGCACGGCAGCGCCGGGTGACGGGGCCGCATCGCCGGTGGAATCGAGAAGCCCCGGACGGGGTTGGGCCAAGAGATGAAGGTTGAGATCTGGTCAGACGTGGTGTGTCCGTGGTGCTATCTCGGCACCCGACGCCTTGAGCACGCGCTCGAGCGCGTCCCCTTTCGCGACGAGGTGTCCGTCGTGCACCGCTCCTTCCAGCTCGATCCTTCCGCCCCGGTCGGATCGACGCATGAGGTCGCGGCGCTGCTCGCCGAGCGCTACCGCCTGAGCCCCGAGCAGGTGGACGACCTGCAGACGAAGATGGAGGAGCGAGCGGCACAGGAAGGCCTCGAGTACCACCTCGAGCACCAGCGCAGCGGGAACACCTTCGACGCTCACCGACTGGTGCATCTGGCGGCGGAGCGTGGGCTGCAAAGCGAGGTCGTCGAGCGGCTGTTCCGGGCGCACTTCACCGAGGGTCGCTCGGTGTTCGACCACGGCTCCCTGGCCGAGATCGCCGCCGAGGCGGGTCTCGATCCCGTCGAAGTGGCAGAGGTGCTCGCCGGGGATCGCTACACCGAGGAGGTCCGCGCCGATATCGACCAGGCCCGCCGCTACGGAGTCCGGGGTGTTCCGTTCTACGTGCTCGAGGGCAAGCTCGCGGTGTCAGGTGCTCAGCCGGTGGAGGCGCTCCAGGAGGCGCTCGAGCAGGCGTACGCCAGCGTCTGAAGTTCGGGTTCTGCGAGCAAGCTAAGGCGTCCCGTCGTTCTCAGTTGGGAAGAACCAGCACCTTGCCGAGGGCGCCGTTCTCCACCGCCTCGTGGGCCGCGGCGATCTCATCGAGCGGGAAACGGTGGACCGGCAGCGTTGTCAGGGCACCCGCCGCGAGCGCGTCGCTCGTCCAGGCTCCTGCTGGCGCAAGGTCCTCGGGTCTCAGTCCGTACAGCAGCTGGTAGCGGACGGTCACGTTCGCAGCCATGAACCGCCTGGTCGGGATGACGGGGTCGTTGGCCTCGTTCGCGTAGACCGAGATGACCGTCCCGGGTCCGGAGACTGCGAGGTCGAGCTCCATGTTGGCTCCCAGCGCGACCTCGACGATACGGTCCACCTGGGGACAGAACGAGTGGATCCGGTCCGCCGCGTCTTGTCGCCGGTAGTTCACGACGAGGTCGGCTCCCGCCTCGCGGGCGAGCTCCATCTTCTCCTCCGTGCTGGCGGTGGCCACGACCCGTGCGCCCGCGAACTTGGCGAGCTCGATGGCGAAGTGGCCGACGGCGCCGGCGCCGCCTGCGACAAGGACGGTCTTTCCGGCAACGCCGGTCGGATCCCCGCCGAGGGCGTGAGCCGCCGTGAGCGCCGGCACCCCGAGGTGGGCGCCGAGCTCGTCGGAGGCCTCGTCTGGCAACGCCGCGGCCCGCTCGGCGGGCACCACCGAGTACTGCGCAGCGGTTCCGTAGCGGTTGTGGGCGGCCGCGAGGTAGAGCCACACACGCTGGCCGGGCTCGAACTCCCTCACTGTCTCGCCGAGCGCGTCGATCACTCCCGCACCGTCGTGGTGGGGGATCTGAAACCCGTCGGGCTCGCCCCCGGTGATCCCGGCGCGTGACTTCCAGTCGGTTGGATTGACGCCCGAGCAGGCGATTCGCACGCGGACCCAGCCTGGCGCGGGTTCTGGCGTTTCGATCTCCTCCACCGAGAGGACCTCATCCGCCTTGCCCGTTCGTCGATACAGCGCAGCTCGCATGAACACCATTCTGCTCTTCGCTGTCACCGACCACCTCGGTTGGCGCCGCGCCGATCGCCGGGGGCCGTGACGGCCACGATTTGCGTGGCCGGCCCTAAGGCGGCGGATCCCTTGCTCCGGCGTGGAGAGCGACGACCAGTCCGGCCGCGGCCCAGGCCCGGGCCCCGGCCCGGAAGCGGTCGCCCGCCTGGGGCAGAGCGCCGGGTCGCTCAGCGCTCGGGCTGGTAGGCCCGATCGAGGTGAGCGAAGGGGACGATCTCCATGACCCGGCGGACCATCGGGCTGAGCCCCACGATCTCGGTCGCCGCCCCGGCGGCCTCCGCCATGCCGATCACCCGGTCGATCGCGCGCAGGCCGACGAGGTCGGCGAAAGACAACGCGCTGAGGTCGAGGGTCAGGCTCTCCATTCCCGGGCCAGAGGCTCGGTTCGCGGTGCTCGCGAGAATGGGAGCGGTCGCCAGGTCGAGCTCGCCGACGAG
>JAODBN010000238.1 GCA_025463965.1 Acidimicrobiaceae bacterium | reverse complement strand
CCTCTTCTGGGCGAAGCTCGGGCGGCACGCGTCGCCGGCGGGCGGCGCCGCGGCGGCGCGCCTCGACCGTCGACCTCGGCGGGGACGACATCGACGACATCCTCGAGGGCCTCTTCGGAAGCCGGTTCGGTGCCGTCGGTGGCGCCGAGCAAGAGGCCGAGATCGAGATCCCGATCGAGGCCGCCTATCGAGGGGGCAAGCGCCGGATCCAGCTGTCGAACGGCCGCTCTCTCGAGGTGACCATCCCTCGGGGTGTCCGCAACGGGCAGCGAATCCGCCTCGCCGGCCAAGGCGGGGAAGGCTTCGGCGGCGGTCCAGCCGGTGACCTCTACCTGATCGTCCGGATCGCTCCGCACCCCCATTGGCGGCTCGAGGGCAGAGACCTGTACGCGGACCTGCCGCTGGCCCCTTGGGAGGCAGCGCTCGGGACCACGGTGGCGGTCAGCGTCCCTGACGGCGATGCCAAGGTGCTCGTTCCGCCAGGAACCTCGAGCGGTCAGCGCATCCGCGTGCCGGGCCGGGGACTTCCTCGGCGCTCCGGTGCGCCAGGCGATCTCATCGCCGAAGTCAGGATCGTCGTCCCGAGCACGCTCACCGACGAGGAGCGCCGGCTCTTCGAACAGCTGAGCAGGGTGTCCCACTTCGACCCCAGGAGGGAGTCATGACCACAACCGCGCTCACCCGTCCCGTCCTCTTCTCGCTCGAGACGCTCGCCGCGCTGGCCAGCCTCCAGCCCGATCAGATCAACCGGCTCGTGATCCTCGGAGTGCTGGAGCCCGACTGCGAACCCGGCGGTCGCCCGTTGTTCCGTCCGGAACAGCTTGGCGTCATCTTCCAGCTCCAGCGCCTGAGAGCCGGGCTCGGACTCGACTTCCTCGCAGCAGCGCTCGTTCGCGACCTGCTCGCCCGTATCGACAACCTCGAGATGACCCTTCGCACCACGATCTCTGTCCGCACTACCGGGAGGCCGCCATGGACCCGAATCGCCTGACCGTAAAGTCCCGTGAGGCGCTCGAAGAGGCGCAATCCATCGCGGTCAAGTTCGGCCACAACGAGGTCGACGGCGAGCACCTGCTGATGGCTCTTTTGGTCCAGCCCGATGGCCTCGCCGTGCGCCTGCTCGACCAGATCGGTGCTGATCCGAGCACCCTGGAAAAGGAGCTGGAGACCGACCTCTCGCGGCGTCCGAGGATGACCGGCCCCGGCGCTCAGCCGGGTCAGATCCTTGTCAGTCAGCGACTCTCCCGGCTGCTCGACACCTCCGAGCGCGAAGCCAAGCGCATGCACGACGACTATGTCTCGGTCGAGCACCTCCTGCTCGCGCTCTCCGAGGAAGCCACCGGCTCTGCGGCTGGCCGGCTGCTCGGCCAACACGGTGTCAGCCCCGAGAGCCTGCTCGCAGCGCTGACGGCGATAAGGGGCAACCAACGCGTGGTCTCCGCGACACCCGAGCTGACCTACGAGGCGCTCCAGCGCTACGGACGCGATCTCGTGGCGGACGCCCGCGCTGGGCGACTCGACCCGGTGATCGGTCGCGACAGCGAGATCCGCCGGGTGATTCAGATCCTCTCCCGCAAGACGAAGAACAACCCGGTGCTCGTGGGTGACCCGGGGGTGGGCAAGACGGCGATCGTCGAGGGGCTCGCGCAGCGGATCATGCAGGGCGACATCCCGGAGGGTCTGCGCGACAAGACGGTCTTTGCGCTCGACATGGGGTCGCTCGTCGCCGGTGCGAAGTACCGCGGGGAGTTCGAGGAGCGCCTGCAGGCAGTGCTCGCCGAGGTCGCCGCCAAAGAGGGCCAGATCCTCCTCTTCATCGACGAGGTGCACACGATCGTCGGCGCCGGCGCCGCCGAGGGAGCTGTCGACGCCGGCAACATGTTGAAGCCGATGCTCGCCCGCGGCGAGTTGCACCTCATCGGCGCGACGACCCTCGTCGAGTACCGCAAATACATCGAGAAGGACGCCGCGCTGGAGCGGCGGTTCCAGCCCGTTGTCGTCGACGAACCCGACGTCGAAGACGCCATCTCGATCTTGCGCGGGCTGCGGGAACGCCTCGAGGTCTTCCATGGCGTGAAGATCAGCGACGGGGCGCTCGTCGCCTCGGTTGTCCTCAGCCACCGCTACATCTCCGACCGGTTCCTCCCGGACAAGGCCATCGACCTCGTCGACGAGGCGTGTGCCATGCTCCGCACCGAGATCGACTCGATGCCGGCGGAGCTCGACGAAGTCACTCGCCGCGTCATGCGACTGGAGATCGAAGAGGCCGCCCTGGCAAAGGAGAGCGACCCGGCAAGCCGTCGACGGCTCGAGGACCTTCGCCGAGAGCTCGCGGACCTACGGGCGGAGGCCGGGGCCATGCGCGCCCAGTGGGAGGCGGAGCGCCAAGCGATCAAGAAGGTGCAGTCGCTGCGCTCGGACATCGAGCGCGTCCGGCGCGAGGCCGAGCAGGCCGAGCGCAGCTACGACCTCGACCGGGCGGCCGAGCTGCAACACGGCGTGTTGCCCGACCTCGAGCGTCGGCTGGCGGCAGAAGAGGAGCAGCTCGCGGCGAAGCAAGGTGGTCGCAGGCTGCTCCGCGAGGTCGTGACCGAGGACGAGATCGCCACCATCGTCGCCCGATGGACCGGCATTCCGGTCAGCCGGCTGAAGGAGGGGGAGCGGGAGAAGCTCCTGCACCTCGACGAGATCCTGCACGCGAGGATCGTGGGCCAAGACGAAGCGGTCCAGGCGGTCGCCGATGCCATCATCCGGGCCCGCTCCGGCATCAAGGACCCCCGGCGCCCCATTGGCTCGTTCATCTTCCTCGGGCCCACCGGGGTCGGCAAGACGGAACTGGCGAGGACCCTCGCCGAGGCGCTCTTCGACACCGAAGAGAACATGGTCCGCATCGACATGAGCGAGTACCAGGAGCGCCACACCGTGAGCAGGCTGGTAGGCGCGCCGCCGGGATACGTCGGCTACGAAGAGGGCGGCCAGCTCACCGAGGCCGTCCGGCGCAAGCCGTACTCGGTCGTCCTGTTCGACGAGGTGGAAAAGGCCCATCCCGACGTCTTCAACACGTTCCTGCAGATCCTGGACGACGGCCGACTGACCGACGCTCAGGGCAGGACCGTCGACTTCCGAAACGCCGTCGTGATCATGACCTCGAACATCGGCTCGCAGTACCTGCTGGACGGCGTGACCGATTCGGGGGAGATCAAGCCCGACGCACGTGCGGCGGTCCTCGACGATCTGCGGCAACACTTCCGGCCCGAGTTCTTGAACCGCGTCGACGACGTTGTCGTGTTCAAGCCGCTGACCCTGGTGGAGATCGAGCGAGTGGTCGAGCTCATGCTGGGTGACCTGCGCTCGCGCCTAGCGGACCGACGCCTCACCCTGGACGTCAGTGAGGAGGCCTTGCGCTTCGTCGCCGAGCAGGGATTCGACCCGGTGTACGGGGCACGGCCCCTGCGGCGGTTCCTCCAGCGTGAGCTGGAGACCCAGATCGCACGGGCCCTGCTCTCCGGCGACGTCCACGACGGTGCGACGATCCGGGTGCAGCTCTCGGGCGAGCGGCTCCAGGTCTCCTACGAGAACCCTCCGGCCGACTCCGCCTGAGGCCGGGGCGCGAACGCGAGGCGCCCGGACCCCGGCGCCGCTCGGGGGCGCCGGGGTCCGGGAATTCCCGGCGAGCCAGTTGGGGGGGACCGAGGCTGCTCGCCGGGGATCGCCTCGGATCAGGCGGCCGCTGGCGTGCCGTGCAACGCGGCCTGGATCTCCCGTTCGGCTTCCTTTGGAAGCGAGCTCTTGAGGACCGTGCCGCCGTACTTGCTGAGCGCCTCGAGTGCCTTGTCGGCCGTCATCTTCTCGAGAACCATGAACAGCGCCGAGGTTCCCGGCTGAAGCATGTCCTTCACTTGGTCCTGGAATTCCTTGTCGATGTTCAACTTCGTCACGAGCCCTGTCAGGGCCCCGAGCCCGAGCCCGACGGCCATGCCGATCACGGGGATGAAGAACAGGACGCCGAAGAGGATGCCCCAGAACATGCCCCACATGCTTCCCGCCGCAACGGGGTGGTGCGTGGTGGTGACGTGGAACCTGCCTTTTGCGTCGCGCCGGATGACGGCGATCGAGTCCGGCTCGATCACCAGGCTCTCCGCAAGGCGCTCGACTTCCTGCGCTGCCTTCTCGGCGGTGCTCTCGTCCGGATACCCGATTGCGATCAACTCTGCCATCGACGACTCCTTGGGATCGACCGTCGCCACGCACAAGTTCGCTCGATCGCAGCGACGCGCCGACGGAGCAACGGTGGGACCGACTGTGCACCCGGAACACGGGGCACGCTTGCAACGTACGCGTCAGAAAACGAGGCCACATCCCGCCTTCGCGTAGGTTCGAGGCGCTCACGCGCCCATGCGAGCGGGGACGAGACCGCCCCGGACCGCCTCGACGAGCGCCATGTGATCGCGCTCGGTTTGGTCGGCATAGGCCACCGCGAACTCCTCGATCGCCTGGTCGAATCCGTCGCTGTGCCCGAGATAACCGGCGATGACCGAACCGTCGCCCACCCTTGCGTGCGCGCGGGCGAGGGTTCGACCACAGACGAGGGAGTAGCTCTCCAGCCCCTTGGGTGTGATGGTGTCGAGATTGACCGAGCCCTTCATGTCTCGGAACTGGCGCACGTAGTACTCGTATCCCCCATAGCTGGTCCAGCCGAGGAAGAGGTCGCTTGCTGACTGCATCAGGCGTTGTCCGCGGACGACTCGCTCGCCCTGATGAGAGAAGTCGGAGGCCCCGACGTATTCGGACAGCACCGCCTCGTTCGCCTGTTTCAGCTGGAGGAAGAGCGGTGAGAGGCCGTCCCCGTCCATGAGAAGCGTCAAGTAGCAGCGCGTGCCAACACTGCCGACCCCGACGACCTTACGTGCAGTGTCCGCGACCGTGTAACGCTCGAGCAGCGGCCGACGGTCGACGGGCAGGGACTCGACGTATCCGGTAATGATCCTCGCTTGGTTCCCCGATATCGGATCCTCGTGCACGATCAATGGGGGGTCATCGATGATCCGACGACGTCCTTCGACCACGGCGGTGAGCTTGGGAAGCGCCGAAAGACTGGTGCGTTGGCGCACCCGGTCGGGATGCAGCTGGCGTGCCACGTCCTTTGCCCGATGCTGGCGGGCGATCTCCTGCACCGTTTGCACGTCGGTCCGCTCGTACCAGACGTCGAGAGGGCCCATACCCGAGAGCTCTGCCATCCGACTGCGATAGGCGCCGATCGTCTGCCTGACGATGCCCTGAGAGGTCGCGGCACCGACGTCGAGCCCGCGTGCCGCCACCTCAATGCTCGCCGCCAGACGTTTCACGTCCCATTCCCACGGCCCCGGCAGCGTCTCGTCGAAGTCGGTCAGGTCGAACAGGACGTTCCGCTCCGGGGTCCCGAACACTCCGAAGTTCGCCAGGTGCGCATCGCCGCAGAGCTGGAGGCGCAAGCCGATCGAGTAGGTGCTGAACAGATCGGCGGCCATGATTGCCGCGGCGCCTCGCAGGAAGGCGAAAGGAGAGGCGACCATCCTCCCGTATCGCACCGGCACCAGATCGGCCAGCCGCTCGTCGTCGCCCTCCGCGAGAATCGACAGTGGATCTCGCCGGTTGGGTGCTGGCGCCCAGCTTGCGTGCAGGGCGAAGGGGACCTCGTCCCGAAGCGCTTTGCCGAGTCGCCTTCCCTGCTCACGGGATCGCACTGTCTGAATGCGGTCTTGCATCGCTGCGCTCGTTCGGCTCAGACGAACTGCTCGTCGATGTAGCACCATCTCCAGTCCTCGCCGAGCTCGAGGGAACGGACGATGGGGTGGCCTGCGACGTGCGCGTGAGCGCGAGCGTGGCGATTGGGAGACGAGTCGCAGCAGCCGACCAGACCACAGGTGAGGCACTCGATAAGGACACATGACTCGCAACTATCCGAAGACGGGATCACGGGCCGGATGAAGTCTGTGTGCGTGCATCCCATCTCCCTAGGGTGAGGGGTGTCCATCGCGCCCGAACCACGCGATCACGTGATTCATTTTCGAGTGGTCCCCGAGACGCTGGTTGGATGAGCCAGGCCACGAAGACGCGCGCCCACGAGCCACCCGTGATCCTCGAGCAAGCGCCCCTGGCGGACACCCCCAACGAGACACCGGACCTGTTCGGCGCCTACCCGCGACTCGATGAGACGCAGGTGGCAGCGCTCCGTGAGGGCGCCTCTGTCCGCTCGACGGTTCCCGGCGAGGTGCTCTATCGCGAAGGCGAACGCAGCGACACCTTCTTCGTCGTGCTGTCCGGCACGGTCGCAGTGGCCGACGCGCTGGGCACGAGCGAAGAGCGAGTGATCGGCGTCCACGGCCCGAGGCGATTCCTGGGCGAGCTCGGTCTCATCGTGGGAGAGGTCGCGTTCGCTTCCGCGGTCGTTCGCACCGGTGGTGAGATTCTCGCCGTGCCGAGCCAACGCATCCGCGAGGTCGTCGCGTCAGATTCGTCGCTCGGCGACCTGATCCTGAGGGCCTACCTCCTTCGACGCTCGATCCTTGTCGACCTCGGTGTCGGCTTTCGGATCATCGGCTCACGTTTCTCACCCGATACGCGCCGGCTCCGCGAGTTCGCCGCGCGTAACCGGCTGCCCCACCGGTGGATCGACCTGGAAGAAGACCACTCCGCCGCCTCACTCCTCAGACAGCTCGCCATCGAACCGTGGCAGACGCCTGTCGTCATCTGGCGGGGAACCGAGGTGCTCCGGAACCCGAGCAACGTCGACCTCGCTCGCCGGATCGGGATGACCGCGCCGGGCATGAAGGAGATGGTCTGTGACGTGCTCGTCGTCGGGGCCGGCCCAGCCGGTCTGGCGGCGGCCGTCTACGCCGCATCCGAGGGCCTGAAGACGGTGGTGCTGGAGGCGGTCGCAAGCGGGGGCCAGGCCGGGACTTCGCCGCGGATCGAGAATTACCTCGGCTTCCCATCGGGAATCTCCGGTTCAGAGCTCGCCGAGCGGGCCGTGGTCCAGGCGGAGAAGTTCATGGCCAAGTTGATGATTCCAGGAGTCGCGTGCGGATACCTCGAGCGGGACCGGAGTCATCTCGTGCGTTTCGGGGGCGACGCCGAGGTCCTCGGGCGATCGGTGCTGATCGCGACTGGGGTGCACTATCGGCGCCTCGATCTCTCGAGGCTCGACCAGTTCGAGGGGGTGTGCGTTTTCTACGCGGCGACTCAGGTCGAGGCGCAGTTCTGCAGCGGTCGACCGGTCGCGGTCGTCGGCGGCGGGAACTCCGCGGGCCAGGCTGCCCTGTTCCTCTCCCGCAACGCTCAGGTGCAGCTGATCGTGAGGGGCAGCGATCTCGAGGAGAACATGTCTCGCTACCTCGCCTCGCGGATCTGGCATGACCCCTCCGTGGAGGTGATGCTGAATCACGAGGTGCGTGAGCTCATTGGCGACGCAGCGCTCGAGGCCGTGGTCGTCGAGGACAACCGCACCGGTGAGCGTCGGCAGTTGAGCGCCCGGGCGCTGTTCAGCTTCATCGGCGGCGAGCCCCACGTCCAGTGGCTGGAGGGGCGGCTGGGGCTCGACGAAAAGAACTTCATCGTCACGGGAGCCGAAGCGTTCTCGGAGCCGATGGGGGGTAACGCTCCGACCGACCGGCGCCCCTACCCGTTGGAGACGAGCCGCCCGGGCGTCTTCGCCGTGGGAGACGTCCGGAGCGGCTCGACCAAGCGAGTTGCGTCCGCGGTCGGCGAGGGTGCGATGGCGGTGCGGCTGATCCACGAGCATCTTGCCTTGGCGTGAGACTGAGAATGCCCATCCAAACGACTGCCGCCAGCTCTCGCTTGGTCGAGTGGCGCTACTCGTGCCCGCAGACCTCGCGCACGCAGAATTCGTCGGGTGTGGGACCTCCGTGCGGCTGCCAGCGCCGGGGAGACCGGGAGATGCCGTGGGCCGCCCGGGTCTCGATCCCGGCACCTTGGGATTAAAAGTCCCCCGCTCTGCCCGATGAGCTAGCGGCCCGTGGAGGGCGGGCTCCCGCTCATCGGTCCCCTCGGGCCGACTTGCTCGGAGCTCGCTTCCACATCATGGTAGAGGTACGCCTAAAGCCAGCGCGGCGATCGACCGTTGGGTAGGGGTGTGTAGGTCGGACAGCGGCCTGCCGGCAGCAGCTTCCGAGGCTGCGGTCCGCCCGCGGGTGGGGTCGACGTGGACGATGGCAGCGTGGTGGAAGAGGTGAAATGGCGGCAGGTGGCACGACCGAGGCGACCCTGAGCGGTCCTCCCCCAGGCCAGGGCTTGCTCGGCTCGGCAGTGCTGGATCTTGCCGGTCGGGTCGTCTCCATCACGCACGGTGTCGAGCGGATTCTCGGCTACCCGGCAGGACGCTTTGTCGGGCAAAGCGCCGCTCTCGTGGTGCGCGAGGAGCGTCGGGGCGCCCTTGGCAGCCTGTTGGAGCGGGTACGCCGTGGCGAGGACATTCCCGCCTACCCGACGGTCCTCCGGAGAATGGACGGCACCACGGTGCCCGTCGAGCTGAGCGCGGGCCCCTTGCTCGACGCTGAGGCCTCCGTGAGCGGCGTATCGGTCACGCTGCGCGATCTCAGCCCGCCTTCCGGGTTGTCCGGGTCCCCCTCGGAGGGTGTCGAGCAGGTGATGGCCGGTACCGGCGCGCTCGCCTTCGACGTGGACCTTTCCGGGTCGCGGCCGCTGTGGTGGGCGCGAGGGGACTGCGGCCTGCTGAGCCGGGCGGGGATCGACCGCTCCGTGGGTTGGGCCGCTTTGGACGACCTCTCGGACGAGGCGCGCGACCGTGTGCTTTCGGTCGCCACCTCCGCTCTCGGCGGAACCCGCCCGGGATCGTCGCTCCACCGGGTGCTGGCTCCGGACGGCGCTTCGCGGTGGCTGGCAGTGAGCAGCCGAGTCGTCGAGGAGAGCGAAGGCACGCCGACACGGATCCACGGGGTCGCGCTCGACGTCACCGACCAGTACCAAGCACTCGGAGGAAAGCGTCAGGCGGAGGCCACTGAGCCGCTGGTCCTTCGCATGCGCTTCCCCCAGGAGGTGATCGAGTACGTGAGCTCCTCTGCCGAGCACTTCACGGGGTTCACTCCAGAGGAGCTCCTCGAGGGAGGAGCCGAGCTCGCCAAACGCTGCCTCGACCCTGCGGTGCTCGAGCAGATCCGGCACGACCAGGAGACCGGCAACCTTGACGGCTCCAGCTACGAGTACCGGACGCTGCGACGAGACGGCTCCCCGCTGTGGGTTCGCACCAGCATCCGTGTGCTCGAGAACGGGGCGGAGGGCGAGCTGCACGAGATCGTCTCCACCGACGTCCACCACGCCAAGCTGGTCGAGCTCGAGGTTTCCCAGCTCATGCTCACCGACGCGCTCACCGGGATGGCGAGCCGGATCGCGCTCGAGGCCGCCTGGGACGAGCTCCGGGCTCAGGGAGCGCAGGACCGCTGGAGCCTGCTCGCCCACGTCGACCTGGACCGGTTCGGCCTCGTCAACGCAGGGTTGGGCATGGTCGCCGGCGATGAGATGCTCCGCCTGACCGGCCAGTCTCTGAGGCAGCTCGTCTCGGAGAGCGCCATCGTCGCCCGCATGGGAGCCGATGACTTCATCGTGCTCGAGAGCGGGCTGGCGGACCGAGACGAGGCGCTGAGCCTGGCGGGCGAGCTCGTTTGCGCCGGCGGAGATCCGATGCACATCGGGGGCCGTGACGTCTACGGGACCGTCAGCGTCGGGGCCACTCTCATCGACCCGGCGTTCTTCACCGCGACGGCCAGCCTCGACGACCACCTCGCCGAGGCCCACGTGGCCATGCGTGCGGCCGAGGCGCGAAATGGCGGTTGCGCGGAAATTTTCGTCGAGGGCATGCGTGCGGAGGCCCAGGCGAAGATCGAGACCCACACGGCGCTGCGCCAGGGAATGGACCGAGGCCAGTTCGTGCTCCATTACCAGCCGATCGTGGAGCTGCGGACGGGCTTGTTGGTGGGAGCCGAAGCGCTCGTCCGCTGGGAGCACCCGACGCGCGGCCTTCTCCTTCCGTCAGAGTTCATCTCGCTGGCCGAGGAGACCGGATCCATCCTCGAGCTCGGACGCTGGGTCATCGGTGAGGCCTGTCGGTCCGCGGTGACTTGGCCGACGGGCCCGGCTGGCGACGTTCGGGTGGCCGTGAACCTCTCGGCGCGCCAGCTGAGCGCCCCGAACCTCGTGAACCGGGTGGCCGAGGCCGTGGAAGCGGCGGGACTCGCGCCCGACCGGCTGGTGCTGGAGATCACCGAGACCTCCGTCATCCACGATCTGGACGGCGCGGGCTGGACGCTGCGGCGCCTCGGAGACATCGGCGTCCACTTCGCCTTGGACGACTTTGGGACCGGCTATTCCTCGCTCGCCTACCTGGTGCAGCTGCCTATCGACCGCGTCAAGGTCGACCGGTCACTTGTGGCTGGCCTCCCCGACGCCCCGCACAGTCAGGCCGTCATCGCGGGGGTCGTCGGCATGACCGAAGCGATGGGCATCTACACGATCGCCGAGGGCGTCGAGAGCGCGGAGCAGTTAGCGGCCTTGAACAATCTCGGCTGCCAGCTCGCGCAGGGCTTTTACTTCTCTCCGCCGGTGACGGCGGAGCAGCTCAAGAAGTTCATCGAGCAGGGCCCGAACTGTTGGTGACGCCCGGCGCCTGAGCGGGCGCCGGCGGTTACTCCTCTTCCTCGAAGTCGAAGACCGCGTGGCTGGGCTCGGGCTGAGCCTTCTCGGCGGGCTCCTCGTCGGGGAGCTGGCGCACCATGGCCTGGCTGGCATCCGGTGCGGAGCGGTGGCTTCGCACGAGCTCGGAGCGTTCGGCCTGAGGCTGCTCCTCCTCGAACAGGGCGCCGAGGGATCGAACCGGCCGCGTCGGCTCCCCGGACGCCGGAGCAGACGCCTGAGGGGTTGCGGCCGGACGCTCGGAACGCTTCGGGGCGGGGGCGGGAGCTTCGCTCAGCAAAACGTTCGTCGGCTCCGCCGATGGGGTCGGCTCAGCGCCTGGCGAGACGTCCCGAGCAGGGCTCGCCCCTCTCTTCGGCGTGAGCGCGGGCACGTCCG
>JAODBN010000214.1 GCA_025463965.1 Acidimicrobiaceae bacterium | reverse complement strand
CTGGCACACCTACGGGGCGGACTGGGAGCCGGGCTCGGTTACCTACTACTACGACGGCGCACCGGTCGGCCGCGTGACCTCTGGCATCACCTCGTCACCGATGTACCTGATCTTGAACCTCGCCATTGACAACCAGTTCGGCGGCAGGAAGCTCGCCCCCGCCGACATGCTGGTCGACTACGTCCGGGTTTGGCAGCACTGAGCGTGTTTGCGAGCTGCAGCAAGCCGTTTGGCGGCCCGGTTGGCGGGGCGCGCCGGCCGACGGTGCGCGCCTGGCGCTCAGCGGGGGCTGCGGGGGCGCTCTGGCTCGACGTGGGGCCCGGTGTTTCGCCTGCCCTCGCCTGCTGTCCGGGGTCCCAGTCGGACACACCGCGTGCCGCGTTCCGACCTAGAGTGCAGACGTGGGTTGGATAATGAGTCTCCTACGTTCTCTCGGAGTGGCTAGCGAGAGGTCGTCTGGGAGCGCGCAGGGCGCTCCGGCGTGCCCGGCGGACTGGCGCCGTCCCGGCGCGTACTGGCGATGCTCACGGCCCGCCGGCCACGGAGGACGTCACCGTATGCGACCGGCGGTCCGGTCCGAGGCCGACCGCGGCGCGGGGCGCTCCTCCGACGAGCGCGCCGACGGGGGCCTGGCGGCCGGCTGAGCACTTCCTGTGGACGAGAGCGCATGGCTCGTCCCGCTGGCTCACCGGTAGGGTGCCGCTCGGTGCCTCGCGCCGCCGCCTACCACTCGGCGCTAGAGGATGCGGGGCCCGTGTAGCGAGAGCCGACGCAGAGGAGACGCGCATGTACGACGCGATGCTGGCCGAGACCGTCCAGATCGAGGGCGATGGTGGGGACCTCATCGAGGCCTACCTGGCGAGGCCTCTGCAGCCGGGGCCCTTCGGTGGCGTCGTGGTCATCCATCACCTCCCCGGCTACGACCCGGAGACCAAAGAGATCGCTCGACGCTTCGCCGTCAACGGCTATGCCGCGATCTGCCCGAACCTGTACAGCCGTGAGGCTCCTGGCGCCAGCCCCGACGACGCCGCAGCGGTGGCACGGGCGGCGGGTGGGGTCCCCGACGACCGGCTGATCGGTGACGTCGCCGGAGCCGCCCGCTCGCTGCGGGCGTTGTCGTCCTCCAACGGCAAGGTGGGGACGATCGGCTACTGCTCGGGCGGACGCCAGTCCTTCCTCGCTGCGTGCAGCCTGGATCTCGATGCCGCGGTCGACTGCTACGGCGCCTTCGTCGTGTCGTCGCCGCCCGAGGGCATGCCGCTCAAGGCCACCCCGATCATCGACCGGGCCGTCGACCTGTCGTGCCCACTGCTCGGGTTGTTCGGCGCCGAGGACTCGCACCCTTCGCCCGAGGAGGTCGCCGAGATCGACCGAGTGCTGACCGAGCTTGGCAAGCCGCACGAGTTCCACATCTACGAGGGAGCGGGTCACGCCTTCTTCGCGGTCAACCGGCCGAGCTACCGACCAGAGGCGGCGAACGAGGGATGGGCCGCCATCTTCGACTTCTTCGGCCGTTACCTGGCGAGCTAGGAGCAACCATGTGCACCTACCAGACCGAGCACCTCTCGCTCCGTGCAAGCGCCAAGGGACCGAGCGGATGGTTCCGAGCCGAGGAGACCACCGTCTACTTCGATCACCCCGTGGACCTGCCCGAAGAGCACTCGCTCAACGTCGACTTCCTCGCGCCGAGCCAAGGCGCCTCAACCCGAGTGGCACTCGAGCTCGACGCTGCCTCGGCGCTCGCGCTCGCCCGGGGGATCTTGACGTCGCTTGCCAAGGTCCCTGAAGGCCTCGTACCCGAAGAGGTGGCCGGAGCCGCTCGCGCGGCGTTGGCGCCGCTCGCCTGAGCCCGCCGCAAGCCCCGGCGCGGGCCGGGGCAGCGACCGGGCGCAACGAGTGTCTGCGTCGTGTGCGGCGTCGCGCATTGCGTAAAGCGTCGCCGGCGCGCTCAGATGGTGTGATGAGCTCGCCAAGCGCCTCCTTCTCGGTCACCATGCGGATCGAGATGGACGACCCCCGAGGGGTCGGTACCATCACGACGGCCCTCGGCGACTCCGGCGCAGTCGTCACGGCGCTCGACGTGGTGGAGCCCCGCCACGACGGGCTCGTCGTGGACCTCACCTGCAACGCCGTCGACGAGCCGCACGCCGAGCAGCTGCGCATCGTGGTGAACGGCGTGCCCGGCGCGCGCGTCCGTGCCGTGAGCGACCGAACCTTGCTGCTGCACCTCGGGGGCACGCTGTCGGTGGCGCCGAAGGTGCCCCTCAAGACCCGCGACGACCTCTCGATGGCCTACACCCCGGGCGTCGCGCGCGTCTCTCGCGCCATCGCTGCCGACCCCTCCGCGGCGCGCAACCTGACGATCAAGCGCAACACCGTGGCGGTCGTCACCGACGGCTCGGCAGTCCTCGGTCTCGGCAACATCGGCCCCTACGCGGCCCTCCCGGTCATGGAGGGAAAGGCGCTGCTCTTCAAACGCTTCGCCGACGTCGACGCCTGGCCGGTGTGCCTCGACACCCAGGACACCGATGAGATCGTCCGGATCGTCGAGTGCATCGCCCCCGTCTACGGCGGGATCAACCTGGAGGACATCGCGGCGCCGCGCTGTTTCGAGATCGAGCGGCGCCTGCGCCGCTCCCTCGACATCCCCGTGTTCCACGATGACCAGCACGGGACGGCCGTCGTGGTGCTCGCCGCGCTCACCAACGCGCTGCGGGTCGTCGGAAAGGCGATGCCGACCGTTCGGGTCGTCGTGCTCGGGGTCGGCGCTGCCGGCGTGGCGATCACGCGCCTTTTGCTCGCAGCCGGGATCGGAGACGTTGTGGCGGTGGATCGCCAAGGCATCCTGACTCGCGACATGGCCGAGCTCGACGACGACCGGGCCTTCGTCGCCGCGAACACCAATAACGAGTGTCGTAGCGGGGGCCTGACCGAGGCGGTGCAGGGTGCGGACGTGCTGATCGGGGTGTCCGGGGCGGGACTCATCGACGAGTCGCACCTGCGGGCCATGGGGCCGGACTCGATCGTGTTCGCCCTCGCCAACCCCGACCCCGAGGTGGACCCGGTGATCGCCCGTCGCCACGCCGCGGTGGTCGCCACCGGCCGGAGCGACGAGCCGAACCAGATCAACAACGTGCTCGTCTTCCCGGGGCTGTTCCGAGGGCTGCTCAACGTCGGCGCTCGCAAGATCACCGAGGAGATGGAGCTCGCGGCGGGGCGGGCGCTTGCTGAGGTGGTCGGCAAGGACGAGCTGTCGCCTGCCTACATCGTGCCCACGGTGTTCAATCCCGCCGTGGTGAAGGCGGTCTCGGGGGCTGTCGAGCTCGTCGCCTCACGCGGCGCCTGAGGCGTCACACCCGTCGATCATTTCGAGCAGCTCGGCCCTGATCGCCGGCGTCTGGCCGAAC
>JAODBN010000211.1 GCA_025463965.1 Acidimicrobiaceae bacterium | reverse complement strand
GTGCGGCCGCGCCAACTAGCTGCGCCCGACGTGTAAGCAGCGAGCGGGTGTAGGGATGGCGGGGGTCCGCGAAGACCTCGGCAGTCGGCCCCTCCTCGACCACGCGGCCGGCGAGCATCACGATCGTGCGCTCCCCGACCGCCCGCGCGACGTGCAGGTCGTGGGTGATGAACAGATAGGCGACGTCACGCTGCTCGGCGAGGTCCCAGAGCAGGTTGACGATCTGGCCCCGGACAGACACGTCGAGCGCGCTCGTCACCTCGTCGAGCACGAGCACCTCCGGCTCGAGCGCGAGCGCCCGGGCGATCGCCACCCGCTGGCGCTGCCCGCCGGAGAGCTCGCGCGGATAGCGCTCGGCGAGCACCGGCGCGAGGCCGACCGTCTCGAGAAGCGCCCGCGCCCGCTCGAGCGCCTCCGGCCGCGAAGCAGCGAGACCGTGGACCATCAGCGGCTCCGCGATTGCCGGACCGATCCGCAGCCACGGGTTGAGGGAGTCGTACGGGTTCTGCGCGACGACCTGCAGGCGCCGCCGTGTGCCCTTGAAGTCCCGGTGGAGCTCGTCGGCGAGCGGTCGGCCGGAGAAGCGGACCTCGCCGGCGGTCGGCCGCTGGACCCCGATCGCGACGCGCCCGAGCGTCGTCTTGCCCGAGCCCGACTCGCCGACGACGGCGACGACCTCGCGGTTCGCGAGCTTGAGCGAGACCTCCCGCACCGCCGCCACCCGGAGCTGGCGCCGGCCGAGCGCCATCGCGCGGCCGTGCCCGAAGGTGACCGAGACCTGCTCGAGGTCGAGCTTCGGCTCCTCGACTGCGCTCATCGCGACACCCACTCGGCGTCGCGCTCGCGCTCGGTGCGATAGCACGCGGCCCAGCCGTGACCGGTGTCGACAGGCGACGGCCGCTTCTCCCGGCACCGATCTTCGGCGTACGGGCAGCGGGATGCGAAGGCGCAGCAATCCTTGTCCTCGCCGATCCCCGGCACCGCGCCGGGGATCGTGCGGAGCCGCCGCGTCCTCCCGGTCGGCGCGACTTCAGCGCAGGCGACGAGGGCCTCGGCGTAGGGGTGGCCGGGGTGGCTGACGCACGCTCCGGAGGTCCCCTCCTCGACGATCCGTCCGGCGTACATCACGCACAGCCGGTCCGCGCTCGAGGACGCCACCGCGAGGTCGTGGGTGACGAGCAGGAGCGCGAGACCCCGCTCGAGCCGGATCCTCGCGATCATCTCGAGCACGCTCGCCTCGGTCGTGACGTCGAGCGCCGTCGTCGGCTCGTCGGCGACGAGCACGTCCGGCGACGCGGCGAGCGCGATGGCGATCGCCACCCTTTGCTTCATCCCACCCGAGAGCTGGTGGGGGTAGAGCCGCGCACGGCGACCCGGGTCGGGGAGCTCCACCTCCTCGAGGAGCCCGACCGCCCGCGACCACGCCTCGCGGCGGCTCGCCGAGCCGTGGGCGCGGATCGTCTCCGCGACCTGCGAGCCGACGCTGAAGAGCGGGTCGAGTGCCATCGCCGGATCCTGGAACACGAAGCCGAGGCGCCGGCCCCGCCAGCGCCTCAGACGGCGCGCCCCGAAGTCGAGGACCTCCTCGCCCTCGAACAGGACGCGACCGCCTGAGACACCCACCCCCTGAGGCAGCAGACGCGCAACCGCCAGGCACGTCAGCGTCTTGCCTGAGCCGGACTCGCCGACGAGGGCCAGCGCCTCGCCGCGGTCGAGCTCGAACGAGACCTCGTGCACCGCTTCGACGGCGTGGTGCTCCGAGCCGACGGCGACCCGGAGGTCCCGTACCTCGAGGAGTGCGGGCACAGCCTCTTAGGCCGGCTTCGCCGTGTAGAGCTTGTCGTCGACCCCGCCGTACGCGGGCCAGCTGACCCCTGAGCTGACGCCCCAGATCCCGTTCACCGCCCACTCGAACAGGGCGCCACAATCCGCCTTCATCTGGCGCTGGAGCTTGCTCAAGATCGGCTTCCTCTCGGCCGGGTCGAGGATGTTCGCCTGCTGGTTGTACATGCTCTGGAACAGCGGGTTGCAGAAGTACGAGAACGGGTTCTTGCACTGGAAGATGAACGAGTAGGCCGCGCCCACGTCGAACACGCCACCAGAGGAGTTCCCGAACTGGATCATCGGACCCGCCTTGCCAGATATGACGAGGGAGCCGACCGCGCTCGGGTCCTCGATCGTGTCGAGGGTGATCTTCACGCCCACCTGGGCGAGGTCCCGCTGGACGGCCTCCGCGGTGAGTGCCTGGTCAGTGATGTTGGCATTCTGGCTGATCATCCGCATCTTCAGGCCGTGCTTGTAGCCGGCCGCCTCGAGTAGCTGCTTCGCGGCACGCGGGTCGTAGGCCCACGGCTCAATCGTCTTGTCGAAGCCGAACTGGAGCGGGTTGGCGCCCGCTGCGATCGGCGTCGCGTAGCCGTGCAGCACGTCCTTCACGATGCCGTTGACGTTGACCGCCTGGTTGAGGGCCTGGCGGACACGCCGGTCGTGCATCGGGCCGTGCGGGTCCGTCCGTCCGGCCTGGTCCAAGGTGATGAGCGCGAGCAGCAAGGTCGGCTTCGAGATGACCTTCACCTTCGGGTTCGCCTCGATGCTGCGGGCCTGCGCCGGATCGAGGTTCGCGGCGATCTGGACCTGCCCGGAGAGCAGCGACGCGAGCTGGGCCTCCGCCGAGGGAAGGGTCCGGTACGCGGCGAACTTGTACGCGGGCAGTTTGCCCCAGTACCCGGCGTTGCGGACGAGCGTGATGCCCTCGCCGGTCTGGAACTGCTGGAGCCTGTACGGCCCGGTGCCGATCGGCGCCGTGCCGATGTTGCTCCCCGCCTGGGCCGTGTACTGCGGCGGCAGGATCGGGTAGGTCACGAGGTACTGCAGGAGCAGCGGGTCGGCCTTCGTCAGAGTCCACCGGACCTTCAGGTTCCCCATCGGGGTGACGCTCTTCACGTTGGCAAAGATCGTCGTCTGTAGGCTCTTCGTCGCCGGGTTCATCGTCCGGTTGAAGGTGGAGGCGACGGCTTGCGCGTTGAACGGCTCGCCGTTCGTGAACGTGACGCCCGGACGTAGGTTGAAGTCGATGGTGGCGTTGTCCACCACCTTCCACGACGTGGCAAGCCGCGGCAGCAGCTGCTGACTGGACTCGTCGTAGTCGACGAGGCTGTCGTAGATCGCCATGATCGCCGAGCGCGTCACGTCTGCCGCGGTCTGGTCGGGGTCGAGGGTCGGGATCGCCTGGGTGTGGGCGATCGTCAGCGGCTTCGCGGGATTGTTCGTCGGGAAGGGCGTCGCCGCCTTGCCCAGCAGTGTCCGGCTCAGGTCCGAGCGGGGCAGCATCGCCCCGGCGCCGAGCATGGCTGCCGACGCGCCAGCCAGCTCCAGAAAGTGGCGCCGATCGATTCTTGGTGCCTCTTGCTCCTCCATGTTGTACACATCCCTTCTGCAGTTTCCCGCCGAGCTGATCGGATTGACTATCCTGCCGTGCTGCTTTGGGTGCGCCCCGTCGCCGCGGCCTTAGATGGCCTGGAAGATCGGAGCCTCCCCCCTTGAGGAGATCCGGTGGCGTCGAGCTGCGGCGCGATGCGGCGCCGCAGCCCGTCTGCCATGAGGTTGACGCTGAGGACCGTCAGCAAGATCGCGGCGCCCGGGAAGACGGTCAGCCACCACTGGCTGTAGATCAGATTCTGTCCATCCGCGAGCATGTTTCCCCACGACGGCTGTGGGGGCTGAACCCCGAGTCCGAGGAAGCTGAGGAACGACTCCGAGAGGATCATCTGGCCCACCTGGAGGCTCGACAGCACGACGAAGGTGGGCCAAACGGATGGGAAGACGTGGCGCGCCAGCACCCGCAGGCGCGAGAAGCCCATCGTCCTCGCGATCTCGACGTAGAGGTGCTCCCGGATGCTGAGGACCTCCGCCCGCACCACCCGGGTGTAGACGGGCCAGCCCGCGATGCCGAGGATCAGCAAGGTGTTCGAAGCCCCCGGCCCGACGACCGCCGCGGCCAGTAGTGCGAGCAGCAGGAACGGGAAGGCAAGGAAGATATTCAGCACCACGCCGACTGCGGCGTCGAAGCGGCCACCGAGGTAGCCAGAGACGAGGCCGAGGGGCACACCGACGACGCTTGCGACCAGCGCGGCGCCGACGCCGACTGAGACCGAGACCCGCGCCCCGAAGATCAGCCGCGAGAGCTCGTCGCGACCGAGCTCGTCAGTGCCGAGCAGGTGCGCCGCGGAGCCGCCGTGCATCCAGGCCGGTGGCTGCAAGGTCAGCGAGAGCGCCCCGCCGACGGGGTTGTCCGGCGCGAGCTCTGGGGCGAAGATCGCCACGACGATGATGAGCGCGAAGAGCACGCCGCCGGCCACGGCGAGCCGGCTGCCACGCGGCGGCACGCGAAGATGGCGGTGCACGCCCGAGCTCCGGCGACCCGGCATGGCGAGTCCTGCAGAGGCGGGTGGCAGGCCGCCGGCGCGCCACCTCACGAGCTCGCACCCCCGAGGCGCACCCGCGGGTCGAGCAGCGCGATGGCGAGGTCGGCGAGGAGGTTGGCGAGCACAACGATCACCGCGATCGCGAGCACCGCCGCCTGGACGACCGGGTAGTCGCGGCTGAGGATCGAGGAGACGAGCAGGCTGCCGACCCCGGCCCGACCGAATATCTGTTCGACCACGACCATCCCGCTCATGAGCAGGCCGGTCTGCAGCCCGAGCATCGCCACGACCGGAGCGAGGCTCGAGCGGAGCGCGTGCCGGAAGAGGATCGATCGCGCCGGGAGCCCCTTTGCCCGATGGAAGCGGATGAAGTCCGAGCCGAGCACCTCGAGCATCGAGGAGCGGGTGATCCTCAGCACGTACGGCAGCAGCGCGAAGGTCAAGGTGGCACACGGCAGCACGATCGAGCTCGCGCCCTGCATCCCTGTCGCCGGCAGCACCGCGAGATGGACCGCGAACACGAGGATCAAGAGAAGGGCGAACCAGTACGACGGCATCGCCTGCGCGATCACCATCACCGTCGCGATCGCCCGATCGACCCAGCCACCGGCGCGCACCGCTGCGAGCACGCCGCCGGCGACGCCGAGCACGGCCGAGGCAGCGAGCGTGAGGCCGACGAGCTCGAGGCTCGGCCGCAACTCCGCGAACACCGTGTGCGCCACCGGGGTGCCGGCGATGATCGAACGGCCGAACTGGCCCTGCACCACCTGCTCGAGAAAACGCCCGTACTGGACGAACACCGACTGGTCGAGCCCGAGCTCGCGAATGAGCTGGCGCCGCTGCTGCGCGGTCGCGTTCGGTGACAGCAGCGCGTCCACCGGGTTGCCGGTGATGCGCAGCACGAGGAAGGTGATCGTCACGACGCCCCAGACGGTCACGACCATCTGGAGGATGTGCCGGAGCACGTAGCGGATCACCCGAGCGTGACTTTCAGGCTGTGATCCTCGAGAACCTCCACCCGCGAGCGCGGCCCCGCCACGGTCGACGAGGCCGTCTCCTCGACGATCGCCGGCCCGGCGAAGCCATCTCCGGGGAGCAAGGCGTCACGCCTGCGCACCGGCGTGTCGAGGTAGCCACTCGCCTCGGGGAAGTAGACCGGGCGGATCGCGTCCGGCGCGGGGAGCTCGCGGCGCGCGGACGAGGCGGACCGGCCGCGCACCACGTCCCCGGCGGACGGCGCGCTCGCCCGCAGCCGCCAGGTGACGACGTGGAGCGGCCGGTCGAGCGGCGGCCGACCGAAGGCCGCGAGATAGCGGCGGGCGAATGCGCCGGCCACGGCGGCGAGACCCTCTTCGTCGTCGACCGGTCCGATCGGCACGTCGAGCTCGTGAGCCTGTCCCTCGAGGTGCACGTCGACCGCGCGCTCGACGGTGATCTGCTCTTCCGCCGCTCCAGCCGCCACGACCTGCGCGCGCGCCTCGGCCTCGAGATCGGCGAGGACCTTCTGCACCGCCGGCCACGTCAGCGACGCGAGTGGAGCGGGCGCCGAGCGCGAGGTGTCGAACGACCGCGGCGCCATCACCAAGCCGACCGCCGAGCCGACTCCCGGATCGAGCGGCACCACCACCGCCTCGACACCGACCTCGCGCCCGACGCGCTCGGCATGCACCGGCCCCGCGCCACCGATCGCCATGAGCCACAGCCGCGACGGGTCCATACCTCGCTCGGTGAGGTGAACCCGAGCCGCGCCCGCCATCGCCGCGTTCACCGTCGAGTGGATGAACCAGGCCGTCTCCTCTACGCCGAGGCCGAGCGGCTCGCCGAGACGACCAATGACCCGGCGCGCCGCGTCGAGGTCGAGGCGGAGCCGCCCGCCGAGGAAACGGTCGGGTGCCAGGTAGCCGAGGACGAGATCCGCGTCCGTCACCGTCGGCTCGGTCCCGCCACGCCCGTAGCAGGCCGGGCCCGGGTCGGCACCCGAGCTCTCCGGCCCGACGGACAGCAGGCCGCGGGCATCGAGGTGCGCGATGCTCCCGCCACCCGCGCCGATCTCGAGCAGGTCGAGCACCGGTGTGCGGATCGGGATACCGCTGCCGGCCTTGAAGCGGTGAACGCGGGCGACCTCGAACTCGGGGGCACGCAACGCGGCGCCCTTCAGCACGAGGCTCATCTTCGCCGTCGTACCGCCCATGTCGAATAGCAAGAGGTCGTCGACGGGGAGGGTGCGGGTGGCCGCCTCCGCGAGCACCGCGCCGCCCGCGGGGCCGGATTCGAGGATGCGCACGGGAAAGCGCGAGGCGGTCGACGGCGTCGCCATGCCTCCGGCCGACAACATCGTGAGCAGCTGGCAGCCGTAGCCCTCGGCGCTGAGCCGCTCCGCGAGTGCCGTCAGGTAGCGCCCGACCACCGGCCGGATGTACGCGTTGGCGACCGTGGTCGACAAGCGCGGGTACTCGCGGATCTCGCAGATGACCGACGACGACGTGGAGACGGCGAGGTCGGGCGCCACCTCGGCCGCGAGCCGCTCGACCTGCTCCTCGTGACGGCTGTCGACGTAAGCGTGGAGGAAACAGATGGCAAGGGACTCGGCCCCCGCCGCGACGAGGCGTTCGAGCGTGGCGCGGACCGCGTCCGAGTCGGGCGAGCGCAGCTGCTCCCCCGAGGGGCCCGTCCGCTCCGCGACCGCCAGGCGCAGCTCGGCCGGAACGAGGGGCTCGGGATAGCTAGGAAAGAGCTCGTACACGTCGTAGCGCTGGCCGCTACCCATGGCGAGCAGATCGGTGAAGCCCTCCGTCGTGAGCAGCGCCGTGCGCGCGCCGCGACGCTCGATGATCGCGTTGATCCCGAGCGTGGTCGCATGGCAGATGAGCACGACCTCGCCCACCTCGTCCGCGCCGATGAGCTCTGACAGGCCGTCGAGCACCGCCTTGCCGGGATCCTCGGGCGAGGTGGCCACCTTGCGGGTGCGCCAGGCGCCGGTCCGGGTGTCGTAGGCGATGAGGTCGGTGAAGGTGCCGCCGATGTCCACGCCGACGAGCAATCCGGACGCAGGGCCGCTCGCGGGCGCGCCCGTGCCGTGGCGGGGCGGCTCCGTCGAGACCGAACCGGAGGTGGCGATGTCGCGTTCGGTGGTCATGGCTGGTAGTGCACGACCTTGCGCCGCCAGATGTCGAAGCCGAATCCTGCGATGTCCGCCTGGTCCACCCAGTGGAGCAGCTCGGCCTCGAGGGTGTTCGGCGCCTTTCCTCCGTTTGGCGAGTGAGAGAGAATCACATGGACGACCGCGAGGGAGATCCCCGCCCCGAGGGCGAGGTGGGCGGCATAGACGGCGTGCGGGAGCGCCCGGCCGAGCTCGGAGTGCATCACTCCTTTCGCCGGGTCCGGCTGGGACTCGACCATCTTCGAGGCGTCCATCAGCAGCGCCGCGGCGATGACCACGTCCCGATCGAGCACGGCGCCGTGTACCTGCTCCCAAACGTCCGCGAGGGCGAGCGCGCCGAGCAGCGTTGCCCGGCAGTGCTTCAACTGCGGGTAGTCGATCGAGGTCGAGACCCGCACGTCGTCATAGCTCTCGTAGGGGCTCTCCGCCCAGAGGCGCTCCCAGACGGCCACGACCGCCTCGGCGAGCGCCGGATCGCTGATGCGTTCGATCTCCGGGAACATGGCCCGGACGTCGATCGGCTCCTTCGTCATCGAACCTCCCACGTCCCGCCCGCCGAGCCTTCCGCGCGCACGTCATCGAGCAGCATCCGCAGCTGCTCATCGTCGAGCGAACGCTTCGTGGCGATGGCAACCTCGTTCACGCGCCGCACGAGCTCGGCGACCTCCTCGTCGCTTGCGTCACGGCCGAGACCCGCGAGGCGCGCTCGCACCCCACTCGGCCCGGTCCCCCGCCCGAGGCGGATGGTGCGGGCATTGCCGACCCATGCGGGGTCGAACGGCTCCATGAGCGAGGGGTTCGACATCGCCGCCTTCACGTGGATCTCCAGCTTGTTCGAGAAGACGTCGCCGCCGACCACCGGCTTCATCGGCGGGATCGAGACCCGCGTGAGCCGCTCGACGAGCTTCGACAGGCCGAATAGCCCCTGCAGCTCGAGTCCCGTCCGCACGCCGTAGAGCGCCTCGAGCGCCACGGCGACCTCCTCGATCGGGCAGTTGCCCGCCCGCTCGCCGAGCCCGTTGACCGTCGCCTCCACCCAATCGGCACCGGCTTCGAGACCGG
>JAODBN010000205.1 GCA_025463965.1 Acidimicrobiaceae bacterium | reverse complement strand
GTGGCACCGTTCTTCGAGCCGAACACGGCGTAGCGGCCGTCGCCGAGCTCTTGGAATACGAGGGGCGTGACCCGCTCGGTCCCAGAGCGGGCGCCGAAGTGGTGCACGAGGATGAGTGGGAATCCTGCGAAGTCACCGCCCAGCTTGCCGCCGTTCGCCCGGAACTGCTCGATCACCATCGCGTTTGGGTTGTCCGCCATTTGCGCACCTCTTCTCGCTCGTCCAATGCGGCTCGGCTACCCGCCGGTTCCGCCGTCTCTGCGTGTTGACCTCGTCCTCGCCGTAGCCTAAGAAGAGCTGCCCCCGGGAGGTCCGATGCCGGTCCAACGCCTGAACCACGCCGTGCTGTACGTCCGAGACGTCGACGCGAGTGTCGCCTTTTACCACTCGGTCCTCGGTTTCTCCACCGTAACCGCCATGCCGGGAAGGGCTGCCTTCCTCCGGGCTGCGGGGTCGACCAACGACCATGACCTCGGCCTGTTTCAGATCGGCTCCGACGCGCGGCCGAGCCCGGCAGGGCGCGGAGTCGTCGGTCTCTACCACCTGGCCTGGGAGGTCGACACGCTCGGCGAGCTGCGGCGCCTCGCCGGAGCGCTCTCGGAGGCCGGGGCGCTCGTCGGGGCAAGCGACCACGCCACGACGAAGTCGCTCTACGCCCGCGACCCAGACGGGCTGGAGTTCGAGGTCTGCTGGCTCGTCCCCGCCGACCTCATCACCCCCGCCCTCACCGAGCGCGGGCCGCAGATCGATCCGCTCGACCTCGAGGCGGAGATCGCCCGCTACGGCGAGAGCACCCGAGGCGGCGTCGGGATCTCGGTCCCTGCCTGAGCCCGGTCTTGCTCGCCACCTGCGCAATTTGCACCGGGCTACACCCGCCCGCGATCTGTTGACAGTCAACAGCTAGCGAGGGAAGCTGTCGTGAGATTCGGCGCCATGCGGCGTCGCGGCACGACGAGCCCCTGGCCTCGTCCGCGCCCACGGGGGAGGGAGAGCCACGTCATGGGGAGCAGGACTGAGACGGTCGCGGCGGCCGCTGGCGCAACCGAGATCGCGCGAGTGGCCCGATTGCCCCGGGGCGTCGTCGCCTCCTCGGCCACACCCGCCGACGCCGATGGGAACCTTCGTCTCGACCTCGTCCGTCCCCATGTCGACTGGCTCATCGAAGAGGGCGTGGACGGGCTTTCCCCCCTCGGCAGCTCGGGTGAGTTCGTCGCCCTGAGCGTCGACCAACGGAAAGCCGTGCTCGAATCGGTGCTCGAGGCCGTCGACGGCCGTGTGCACGTCATGGCGGGCACGCACCACTACTCGACAGATGAGGCGATCGAGCTTTCCCGCCATGCGGAAAAGGCCGGCGCCGACTCGCTCTTGATCGTCCCGCCGTACTACATGCGCATTGGGCGCCGACAGGCGATGGACCACTACCGCAAGATCGCCGACCAGGTCGCCATCCCGATCGTGCTCTACCACAATGCCGCGGGCACCGGCGTTGACCTGACCCCGGACGACCTCGCCCAGCTGTTCGAGGACGAGGCGATCGCCGGCGTCAAGATGTCGAATCCGGACTCTGATCGAATCCGCCAGCTGATCGATGTCACAAATGACGCGGTCCGCACCTACGTGGGCCTCGACACCATCGCTTTCGAGGGCCTCTGCCACGGAGCCCACGGCTGGATCTCCGGAATACCGAGCATCGTGCCTCGCAAGGCGGCCGAGCTCTACCGCACCATCGCCATCGATGCTGACCTACGCCGCGGACGCGACCAGTGGAAGGCGCTCGCGCCATTGATGCGCCTGCAGTTCTCGGCGTTCCTCGGCCGCGGCGACGGCCCCCACTGGCTGAGCGTCTCCAAGGGCACACTCAACCTCATCGGGCCGTCGGTCGGCAGCCCATTGCCCCCTTTGCAAGCGATCGAGCGCGAGCATGAGGAGCGCCTCGCAGAGATCCTGCGATCGCTGGGCTATGAGGTGCACGAGACCACCAGCTAGACCTTTGGAGCCGAGCCCCCGACCGGGTGGCTCGCTCGCTCGGGGGGGCGAAGGACAGATGACGAGGAAGCCGGCAGTCGGATCACTGGTCCCCGCTCAGCGGCGGGTCCTCGCGGACGAGGCCGCCGACGCGATCCGCAGCGCGATCGTCTCCGGTGACCTCGTACCGGGAAGGCGCCTGATCGAGGACGAGCTGGCGTTCCAGCTCGGCGTGAGCCGGGGGCCGGTGCGAGAGGCGCTTGCTCGCCTCACTCGCGAGGGCCTGGTGTTGAACGAGCACCACCGAGGGGCGATCGTCGCATGCCTGTCGGGCGAAGAGGTCGAGGAGATCTACTCGCTTCGCACCGCGCTCGAGTGCTTGGCGGCCGAGCGAGTGTGCACGAGCGCGACGGTCGAGGACCTGCAGGCGATCGAGCGGATCGTGGAATACATCGATGAGCTGCCGAAGCCCCTCGAGAAACTGGCGGTGGCGAACCTGGACCTCGACTTCCACGACGCGGTGTTTCGGGCAGCTCACCACAACCGGCTCTACGCTGCCTGGGAGGGGCTCAGGTCGCAGATCTTCCTGTTCCTCATGAGCGGAGGAGACCTCACCGCGGACTTCGAGGTCAGTTGGCGGCGCGACCACGAGATCTTCCTCGAGGCACTGCGCCGCCGAGAGCTCCCGGCGCTGCTCGAGGTCGTGGAGGGACACGTCGAGAGCACCTACCGGCGCGTCCGCTAGCCAGACAGCCCGCCGAGTTTTGCCACTACCTCGGCGCGTCCTCTAGGGGACCGGGGGGCAGGCGAAGCTTCCCTCGATCTCGACCAGAAGAGAATCCGCCGCCAAACCGTTGACGACGACGAGGGTGTGCGAGGGGAAGTCCCCACCGGGGAACCAGTCGGCGTAGATCTCGTTGCGCACGGAGTTGAACGCCGCCAGGTTCTCGCGCCCCACGACGAAGGTGACGAGCTTGACGAGGTCGGCGGGTGTCGCCCCCTGCGATTGGAGGAGCGCTTCGATCGCGCCGAACGCGAGACGGGTCTGCTCGGCGGCGCTCGCCGGCGCCTCACCGTTGATTCTTCCGGTCTGGCCAGAGAACGTGGCGATGCGCGCCCCGGCATGGGTGATGCTCAGCTGGCTGTACTTGGCAACCGGCGACGGTGCGGAGCTGGGATTGAGGCGCTGGACGAGCGACATGGCGACCCGATTCTCCGCGATTACTGGCGGGCTCGTGCTGTCGAGACAGCGGGCGCTCGACTCTAGGCCGCGACGAAGCCGTCTCTCTCCGCGACCCGTCGGCGGTGCTGGCCGGCGGGCCGGCGGCGGACTCGCTCGTCAGCGAGAGATGCGCACGTGCGCGTCGGGCCGTGACTCGAGCCCGGGCAGCAGCTCCACGCCGATCCCCGGCTTGGACGACGGGGCGATGCGCCCGTTGGCGATCGTGGGCAGCTCGGTCAGCACCTTTCGGTACCAGTCGGTGTAATAGGCACGCACCGTCTCTTGGATGAGCACGTTCGGGGTGGCCACCGAGAAGTGCGCTCCGACGCACAGCGCCACCGGCCCGACGCAGTCGTGCGGCGCGATCGGCAGTCCGTAAGCCTGGGCGAGGGCGGCCACCTTGCGCCCCTCGGAGATGCCGCTGCCCCACCCGAAGTCGAACATCACGATGTCGGCACAGTTCGTGTCGAAGAGGCGCTTGTAGTACGGCAGACTGCCGAGCGTCTCGCCCAGGGCGAACTGCACGTTGGTAGAAGCTTTCAGGCGGCGCAGCGCGTCGTCGCTGTCCAGCTCGATCGGGTCCTCGACCCAGTACGGGCGGAAGTCCTCGAGCGCACGACAGATCTGGATGGCAGGGACGACGTCCCACAGCCCGTGCAACTCCACCATGATCTCCATCCGGTCCCCGACGGCCGAGCGGATCTTCTCGAACGGCTCGAGGGCTCGCTTGAGATCGGCGCGCGAGATCTCCTTGCCCTCGCTCGCGCGTGCCGCTTCGTCGAAGGGCCAGATCTTCATGCCGGTGATGCCCTCGCTGAGCAGGCTGAGCGCCAATTCGTCGGCGTGGGTCTGGAACGCCACGAGGTCCTCGTACGGGCCGGGCGCCGCCTCCTCGGGCTCGTCGGCCACGTCGTCCGGACGGCTCGTGCCACGGAACTTGGCCTCCTTGCGCCCGTACCGGTAGCCGCCACAGGTGTTGTAGATCGGCGCGCTCTCCCGGTAGGCGCCACCGAGCAGCTGGTACAGCGGTTGGCCCGAGACCTTGCCGAGGAGGTCCCACAGGGCGATGTCGATCGCCGAATGGGCCCGGGTTGACACTCCTGTGCCCCCATGGGTCACGTAGAAGCCCGGCAGGTCATGGGCGTGGCGCTCGATCGCCAGCGGGTCCTTTCCGATGATGCGGCCGGCCACCGACTCGTGCAGGTACGCCTCGACCGCCTCTGGGCCGAAGCACGTCTCACCAAGGCCCGTGACTCCCTCGTCGGTGTGGACCCGCACCGCGGTGAACTCGGGAAACTCTTCGACCCGAATGGTCTCGACGGCGACGATCTTCATGGGTGGCTTGTGCCTTTCTCTTGCTCGAGCGACTGGGTCGAGGAGCCTTGCTCCAGACCGGACAGGATCAGGTAGACGAACTCGGCGAGGGGAACGCTCACCTCGTGGTGTCGGGCACGCTCGACGAAGCGCCCGAAGACTTCTTCCACCTCGGTCGAGCGCTCTCGCTCGAGGTCCTGGACCATCGAGGAGTTGCCGGTGAACTTCGGCTCTACCCCGGCGACTCGTTCCCCCATCAACGCCGCCGCCCGTTCGGGGCCGAGATCGAGATAGGTGCGAAGCGACATGCCCGGGAAGTCGGCGATGGCCACGCCCTCGGCGAAGGCGACCCGCCCGACCTCCTGGAGGAGTGCCTGGTACGCCAGTGCGAGGGGGAGGCGGCGGTGGACCTCGATCGAGGGAAGTCGGGTGAGCGCGGAGACGCCGAAGACGCCGACCGCATTCGCGAGCTTGGTCCACACGAGCGCGCCAAGATCGTCGACGATCTCGCACGGCAGGCTCGCTGCTAGAAAGCGCGCCTGCGGGTCGGCGGGGTCGGCCGAGGCGTCCTGAGCCGCCGCAAGGTAGGTGGTGCCGATGCCCGTGACGAGGACCTCGCCGGGGGCCCGCCGCTCGGCACTGAACAGCGTGGTGGCCCCGACCACCGGCCCCGGTCCGAAAGCCTGCCCGAGCACCGACTCCTTGCCGAGCCCGTTTTGCAGCCCGAGCACCCAGGACGGAAGAGCGCCCCCGCGGCGGTACCGCTCGCCGACGGCGTTCGCCACCGCAGGGAGGTGATGCGCCTTGGTCGTGAACACGACCCCCTCCGCTGAAGGGAGCCGCCCTGCGTCGGACACGACGGCCACGCGCTTGGGTGACGCGGGGCCGTCCCCGCAGGCGACCTCCACTTCGAGGGCCCCTTCGAGGCGGATCACGCGCTTTTGGAGCAGCTCGGTTCCGCTCTGCTGACGGGCGAGCAAGGTGACCGGAAACCCCGCAAGAGCGAGCAATGCGGAAAATGCGAGGCCGAGCGAGCCGCTCCCCACAACGACCAGCTCCGAGCCTTCGGCGTATGCCACGCACTCCCCCTCCGACGATCGCCCAGCCGATCGGGGCTGACGACCACGCTAGGCCCACCCTAGAAGCGGTTGTCGACTGTTTTCAATCTCACGGCTCTGACCCTCGTGCGCGCGGGTGAGCGAACCACCCGGCTCCTTCCATGAGCGAGATGCTGATCGAGGCGACCGCCGGCTAGCGGCGCTCCAGCGCTTGAGGAGCTCGGAGAGGGGCTAGTGGTGGAACGCGGAGGCTCCTTCGCCGCCCTCGGCCGGCCGGGGCTGGCTCGCTAGCTCCGGAACAAGGCGCGAGAGATCGTCGAAGAACGCCCCGGCGAGGTCCTCGGAGAAGCCGTTGCGGACCACCACGCGCAGCACGCTGAGATCCTCGCGGTTGGCGGGGAAGGAGTAGGCCGGCACCTGCCAGCCACGCTCGCGGAGGCGCCGAGAGACGTCGTACACATTGAATGCTTCCACCTCCACCTTGGTCGTGAAGGCGAACACCGGCAGCTCGTCACCGCGCGTGATCATCTGGAACGGACCTAGCTCTGCGATCTTGTCGGCCAAGCCCTTCGCGACGTCCCGCGAGCTCTGCTGCACGACGCGGAATCCTTCCGACCCGAGCCGGAGGAACATGTAGTACTGCGCCACCACCTCCGCGCCCGGGCGTGAGAAGTTGAGCGCGAAGGTCGGCATGTTGCCGCCCAGGTAGTTCACATTGAACACGAGCTCCTGCGGAAGCGCCTCGTGGTCACGCCACAGCACCCAGCCGACTCCCGGGTAGACGAGCCCGTACTTGTGACCGGAGGTGTTGATCGAGGCCACCCGGGGCAGGCGGAAGTCCCAGACGAGATCGCGATCGAGGAAGGGGGCGATCATGGCTCCCGAGGCCCCGTCGACGTGGATCGAGAGATCGAGCCCCGTTCTCGCCTGAAGGGCGTCGAGCGCCGCGGCGATCTCGGCGACCGGCTCGTAGCTGCCATCGAGAGTCGAGCCGAGCACGGCGACGACGCCGATCGTGTTCTCGTCACAGCGCGCCACCGCTTCATCTGCCGACAGATGGAACCGATCGCCCTCGACGGGAACCGTTCGGGCCTCGACTTCCCAGTAGTTGCAGAACTTCTCCCAGCAGATCTGAACGTTCGCGCCCATCACGAGGTTCGGGCGGTCCGCCGGCTCGCCGGCCGACCGCCGGGCGTTGGCCCATCGCCGCTTGAGCGCCAGCCCGCCGAGCATGCAGGCCTCGGAGGAACCCGTGGTCGAGCACCCGATGACCCCCTTCGGCTCGGGCGCGTTCCACAGGTCGGCGAGCACGCTCACACAGCGCCGCTCGAGCTCGGCCGTCTGCGGATACTCGTCCTTGTCGATCATGTTCTTGTCGGCGCACTCGGCCATCAGCCGGCCCGCCTGGGGCTCCATGAAGGTGGTCACGAAGGTGGCCAGGTTGAGGCGGGAGTTGCCGTCGAGCATCAGCTCGTCGTGCACGAGCTGATAGGCGACCTCGGCGGCCACGGGCTGTTCGTAGAGGCGATGGGTGGGGACCGACAGCCTCTCCGCGAGCGCCGGCTCGTCGACGGTGTGGATCGGGTTGCCCCGGTGCGAATGGGCCCGCTCGGGCGCCGGGTGATGCAGGGCCATGGTCCCGCCTCTCGGTGCGCCCTCGTGGCGCTGCGCCTATCTTGCCCGCCGCTTCGCCTGGCCGATCCCGACCCCACCGAGCGTTCCGCGAACGCCACCGAGCTGCGTGCCTAGAGGCCCTCA
>JAODBN010000166.1 GCA_025463965.1 Acidimicrobiaceae bacterium | reverse complement strand
AACTCCAGTGCGAGCCGCCCGGCGATCTGCTTCAGCGAGTCGAGGTGGTACGGCAGCGCGACGCGCTCCATCGAGGCCACCACTTCTTCGTCGGCGACCGCGTAGCCGAGGCGCAGTCCGGCGAGCGACCAGGTCTTGGAGAACGTGCGAACGACGACGAGGCGGGGGCGCGCGTCGAGAAGCTCGAGCGCTGAGCGCCGGGCGAACTGGCCGTACGCCTCGTCCACGACGACGAGACCCGGTGCTTTGGCGAGAACCTCGTTCACGATCTCGATCGGCTCGAGTCGCCCGGTCGGGTTGTTCGGAGAGCAGACGAAGGTGATCACCGGGTTCACCACGTCGCCGGGGATCCCCTCGAGGTCGGTGGCGGCCGCGACTGCCAGCACCCGGTCGAGCTCGGCGCTGTCCAGCAGGAAGTCCGGTCCGCGCTCGCCCTCGACGACGCCCGTCCCGGTAATGCGCGCGATGTGGGAGTGCAGGGCGTAGGTCGGCTCGAAGACCGCCACGGAGCGACCAGGACCGCCGTAGGCGAGGAGGAGGGACTGCAGCACCTCGTTCGATCCGTTGGCGCAGAACACCTGGGAAGGGCGCACGCCGTGGTGCGCGGCGAGCGCCTCACGAAGCTCTCGCGCGTCCCGGTCGGGATAGCGGTTCAGCCTGCTGAGCGCGACCTCGGCGGCGAGCGCCTCGAGAAAGGCCTCAGGCGGCGGCTCGGGCGCCTCGTTGGTGTTGAGGCGCACCTCCACCTCGAGCTGAGGCGAGTGGTACCCAGCCATCAAGGCGACGTCCGCTCGCGGCGGAGGTGGGCCCCCCGCTCGTCCCGAGGCCGGCGACGATGGCGCCGCCGAAGCGCTCACTGCACGCCCCAGGTGCCCCCGCCGGTGCGGAGCAGCGCCGCCTCGGCGTGCGCCGGCAGCCCCTCGGCCGAGGCGATCGCCGCCACATGGCCGGCCACGCGCTCGATCCCGCGCTGGTCGACGCCGATCGCGTGCACCCGGCGCACGAAGTCCTCCACCCCGAGCACGCTCGCAAAGCGCGCCGTGGCAAAGGTGGGCAGCACGTGACTCGGACCGGCGAGGTAGTCCCCGACCGATGCGGGAGAGAGCGGGCCTACGAACACCGCCCCGGCGTGACGCACCATCGAGAGCAGCTCCTCGGCGTTGGCGGAAAGCAGCTCGAGGTGCTCCGGCGCGATGGCGTTCGACACCTCCATGGCCTGTGCAGGAGAGTCGACCAGCACCGCGTAGCCACCGGAACGAAGCGTCGACTCGGTGTCCTCGCGACGCGGCGACGCGGCGACGAGACGGCCGACCGCCGCGCTCACCTCCGAAGCGGTGCGCTCCGACCACGTCACGAGCCACGCCAGGCCGTCGGGCCCGTGCTCGGCTTGCACGATGACGTCCATCGCCGCCCACTCGGGCGGCACCGACTCGTCGGCCACCACCACCACTTCGGAAGGACCGGCGAAAGCGGCCGGCACACCGACGACTCCTCGGACCTCGCGCTGGGCGAGCGACACCCACTTGTTGCCCGGCCCGGTGATTACGTCGACCTTGGGCACGGACTCGGTGCCGTAGGCCATCGCCCCGATGGCTTGGGCGCCGCCGATCCGGTAGACCTCGTCGACCTCGGCCAGCGCCGCGGCGCCGAGGATCTCGTCGGGGAGCTGTCCGTCGGGTCCGGGCGGGACGCACAGCGCGACGGCGCCCACGCCGGCGACCTTGGCAGGCACGGCCGTCATGAGAACGCTCGAGGGGTACTTCGCGCGCCCGCCGGGAGCGTAGAGCCCGGCCCGGTCGACGGGGAGCTCGAGGTGGCGGACGGTGATCCCGTCCCGCTCGTAGGGCGCGACCGGCGGGGCACGGTGGGCGTGGAAGGCGGCGATCGAATCGCGGGCCTCTTCGAGCGCGGCGCGTAGCGCTGGAGCGAGGCGATCGAGACCGGCCCGCAGCTCCTTCTGCTCGACGCGAAGCTCGTCCAGCGAGACCTTGTCGAAGCGCTCCGTCAGCTCGATGACGGCGGCATCCCCGCGCTCGCGCACCGCCGCGAGGATCTCCCGCACCTGGTCCACGGGACCGTCGGCACCGAGATCGGGACGGGGCAATTCGAGCGGATCACCGGGACGCCGGCCCCGCAGGTCGAGCAAGCTGAGCATTCGAGAAGCCTAAACCACCCTGCTCTGGGGCCCTCCTGGCCCTTCCGGCATGTCGTGCCGACAGCGCCGTCGCTGCGGGGCGGACGTTTTATCGCCTTCGGGGGTGAGACGGCCGCCGATGGGCAAGGATGCTGCGATGTCCGCCGATCGGTCCGAGATCTCCTCCATCGAGTCCACCTTGAGCCAGCTCGTCGACCGGGTGGTCTCGCTCGCCCACGGCGCCGAGCGCGAGCGCGACGACCGCACCGCAGGAGACCTCTTCGCTGTGGAGCGGGCGCTCGTCACGGCCCGTCGGCGCCTCGAGCGACTGCTCACTGAGCGCGCCTGAGCCGGCGGTCGCTTCGCCTCAGCGCGCGGCCTTCTTCACGGGCGCGCCGGCCCGCTTCGGTGCCCTTGCGGCTCTCTGGGCGCTCACAGGTGCGGCGGCCGGCACGGAGGGCAGCGCCGAGGGGCAGATGTCCGCGAGAAGACACTCGCCACAGCGCGGACGGCGGGCGACGCACACCTTGCGGCCGTGCAGGATGAGCCGCAGGCTGAGCGCTCCCCACTCTTGAGAAGGCACGAGCGCGCACAGATCGCTCTCCACCTTCACCGGGTCGTCCTGCTTGGTCAGGCCGAGCCGGCGACTGAGACGGCGCACGTGGGTGTCGACGGGAAGGCCGGGAAGGCCGAAGCCGACCGAGCGGACGACGTTCGCCGTCTTGCGCCCCACTCCCGGCAAGGTGACGAGGTCCTCCATGTCGTGGGGCACCTCAGAGCCGAAGTGCTCGACGAGGGCCGCCGCCATTCCCCGCAGGCTCGCACCCTTGGCTCGGAAGAACCCCGTGGAGCGGATGATCTCCTCGAGCTCGCTCGGCTCGGCCGCGGCGAGATCTTCCGGCGTCGGATAGCGGGCGAACAAGGCCGGGGTGACCATGTTCACCCGCTCGTCGGTGGTTTGGGCAGAAAGGATCGTGGCGCACAGCAATTGGAACGCGTCGCGGTGCTCGAGCGCGCAGAGCGAGACGGCGTCGCCGGGGTATTCGCCGGCGAGGCGCTCGGTGATCACCAACGCCCGTGCGGCGAGGGAGCGACTGGCCGGCACCGCCGGATCGTACCAACCATGATTTCCGCCTCATCCGGCATCCACCAGGTCGGAGCGTCGACCACGACCAGTGGCCCGACAGGCCCGGTACCCTCAGGCAATGGTCGAGGTCGAGGTCAAGCGCCGGATGGGCGAGGACGACATCGCCGAGGTCGCCGCCCTCTTGCGTGCCGTCCAGGCCGCTGACGGCCACGCCGGTCTCGGCGAGCACCAGTGGCTCGACCTCGTCCAGGGCGGCCGCTCCGGCTCGGCCGGTTTCGTCGCTCGGACACCGGGGCGCGCACGCCTCGCCGGCTATGCGCAGCTCTCTCGAGGGCCGGACAGCTGGGCCGTCGAAGTGGCGGTCGACCCTGCCCAGCGTCAGGCCGGCATCGGCATCGACCTGCTCCGCGCGGCACTCGCGGAGGTCGCTGCCCAGGGCGGCGGGCACGTCCACCTGTGGGTCCCCAAGCCCACGGAGCTCCACGACCAGGTCGCCTCGGCGGTGGGCCTCGAGCGAGGCCGGGAGCTCATCCAGATGCGCCGCTCCCTCCCGCTCGACCCGATGCTTGCCGAGGCGGCCGACGGCTTCCCCGTGCGCTCGTTCCGGGTCGGCAAGGACGAGCCCGCATGGCTCGAGCTCAACAACCTCGCGTTCGGCGGCCACCCCGAGCAGGGGGCGTGGGACCTCGGGATCATCGAGGAACGCGAGCGCCAGCCCTGGTTCGACCCCGAGGGGTTCTTGCTGCACGAGCGCAACGGGCGTCTGGCCGCCTTCTGCTGGACCAAGATCGCCGACCGCGACGACCCGAGCGATCCGGGCGAGATCTACGTCATCGGGGTACGACCCGGGCTCCAGGGCGTGGGGCTCGGCCGGGCGATGCTGGCGGCTGGCGCGGCCTACCTGTCCAGCCAAGGCAAGCAGTCGATCATGCTCTACGTCGACGCAGGCAACACCGGGGCCGTCCACCTCTACCGGTCCTTCGGCTTCGCGGTCGACCACCACGACCGCGCGTACGTCGGCAACGTCCCGGCCGCCCCGCACGCCTCCGAGCGCGGCACCGACGGAGCTCACCCGATCGATGGCGCCGAGGCCCACGGACAGGCGGCGCTCGGCGGAGGGGACCCGGGCGGACCAAGCCACAGGAGACACAGATCGTGAGCCGCTACGACCTCTCGCGAGACGAGATCGGCGAGCTGCTCGCGGATCTCCCCCGCTACCGAGCCGACCAGCTCTGGGACGGCCTCTACCATCAGCTCGCCGATCCGGAGGAGCTGACCACCCTTCCGGTGTCGCTTCGCGAGCGGCTCGGAGCGCTCCCTGAGCTGGCGCCCGCGCTCTCTCCGAGCTTGCGCACCATCGCCGACGACGGGGACACCGTGAAGTGGCTGTACGCATTGGAAGGCGGCCAGCAGATCGAGACCGTCCTCATGCACCACCCGCGCCACTCCACCGTGTGTGTCTCCTCACAGGCCGGTTGTGCGATGGACTGCTCATTCTGCGCGACCGGCCAGGCCGGCTTCTCCCGCCACCTCACCACGGGCGAGATCCTCGAGCAGGTGGTCCTGGCAGCGCGCGAGGCGCGTCTTTCAGGTAGGCGGCTCAATCACGTCGTCTTCATGGGCATGGGCGAGCCGCTCGCCAACCTGAAGCGCGTCTGGCCCTCGGTGCAAGCCATCGTGGGCGATCTCGGGCTGGCGGCGCGCCACGTCACCTTGTCCACCGTCGGGGTCGTCCCCGGCATCGACCGATTGGCTGCCGAGCCGCTTCAGGTGAACCTGGCGGTCTCGCTGCATGCCGCCAACGACGCGCTTCGTGACCGACTGGTCCCCCTCAACCGGCGTTATCCGCTCGCCAAGCTCATGGAGGCCTGCGGCCGTTACCTCGAAGCCACCCACCGACGGATCTCGTTCGAATGGGCGCTCATCGACGAGGTGAACGACCGGGCGGCCGACGCCCGAGAGCTCGCGGCGCTGGCGCTCCCCCTCGGGGCGCACGTCAACCTGATCCCCCTCAACCCGACGCCTGGCTACCCGGTGCTCGGCACACCGCCGGGGCGGGTCCGGGAGTTCCGTGAACGCCTCGGCGAGCTCGGAGTGAACGCCACGGTGCGCCGCACCCGGGGCCGAGAGATCGAGGCGGCATGCGGTCAGCTCGCCGGATCGCGACCGGTCACGTTGTCGGCCCGCGCGAACTGAGCATTCCTGCGCTCATCGGCCGCGGCGGGCGCGCCCATCTAGGGTGGCCTTGCAACAACTCGGCTGGAGCGGGGGTGTCATGGACAAGGACCTGGTCGATCAGGTGATCGAAGTCGCACAGCGGGTCGTGGCCGGCGGCGCGATCTCCGCCAACGGGCACGGCAACGTCAGCCTTCGGGTCCCCGGCACCGACGAGATCTACTTCACGGCCGGCCCCTCGCTCCGCAACCACAAAGCATCGGCGGTGGTGCGGTTGCGGTTGGACGGGACCCTGCTCGAGGGTGAGCTGCCCCCGATCCAAGGGGCAGTGGTGAACATGCACACCGCGATGTACGAGGACAACGCAGAAGTCGGCTGCGTCATCCATACGCACTCCCCCTATGCGACGGCCTACGCGGTGGCGCACCGACCGATCGGATGCTGGGTCGAGGCGTTGGCGATGTTCGGTCTTCCCACCGGTGTGCCGATCGCCTCCTACGGGCCGCGGGGCTCGGCGCAGGCGATCGCCAATATCCGAGCCGCAATCACCCCCGGTGTGCCGGCGGTGCTGCTCGCCAACCACGGGGTGCTGGTGTTCCACCGCAGCGCCGATCTCGCCATCGTCGTCGGTGGCGTCGTCGAGGAAGCGGCACAGGCCGGCATCAACTCCGGCTCGATCGGCGGACCTGTCGAGATCCCCGAAGAGCTGCGGGCTGCAGCGATCCAGCGCGCCATGGCCTTTCAGGTCAAAGGAACTCAGCACGCCTGAGCGGGCTGCCCGGGTCCTCCATTGTGGTCCTGTAGCTGTCGACCCGCTCGACTCGTCGACGAGTCTTCACCCATCGTCGCGGCAAATCAGCTCGTCGCGACAAATCGGCGATCAACGAGCGCGCAGCTAGCCGACACCGCACCCGCCCGTTGGCCGTTCTGCGCCTGCTCGGTCTGATCGAACACCAACCTGACCCTGGTCGGCGCAGAAGATCGATCGCCTTACCCGTCGAGCTGGCTATAGAGCCATTGCGGCCCGACGACCTCCGCTCCGACGCTCTCTGCTCGGCGCCGGAGCTCTCGATCAGCAGTCACCAGCGTCACCGGCTCGGTCGACTCGGTCGCGAGCCCGACGAGTGCGTCGTCCCCGCTTCCGAGAGCGTGCACGATCCTCACGCCGTCAGCAACGCCCTCGTCGACGCCCCGACGGGCGGCGCCCTCGAGGACGGCGACCACCGGCTCGGTCAGTCGACCCGCTCCCTTCGCGGCGCGCACCCGTTCCACGAGGTCCTTGGCGGCCTTCGGTCGATCTCGCCACCAACCCGAGGGGCGTGAGCCGACGACGTTCGCCGCATCGATCAGGAGCACGCCACACGCTCTCACAGCCACCTACGCCGAGGCCGCCAGGAAGCTTCTCGACGATTGCCGTTCCTGGCGGCGGGGACGCGTCCGCGAGCGCCTGGAACACCGCAGCACCGGGCGTGGAGCGGTGGACGAAGGATGGCCTGACGCAGCCGGTCCGCACGCTGGCGAGCACCCTGCACTGCTCGAGCGGGAACGACCACCAGCTCGTCTTGACCCAGTCGGTCCTCGAGGCACCCAAGCCCTCGGCGGGACCGCAAGCGCGCCGACGCACACCTCTGTAGTCTTTGCCCGATCGAGCGAACAGGAGCGTCGGGCATTGAGCGCTACCCGCAGGGCGACGGACGAGCGCCGACACCGGCCCCTGGCACGGGCCAAGCGCCCCGAGCCGCTGGAAGCCAATCCGCTCTCTCCAACGGCCACGGTCCTCTCGCTGCAGCGCAGCGTCGGAAATCGTGCGGTCGTCGAAGCGATCAGTCGGCTTCGAGACGACGAGCCCAACGATCGTGTGGCGCCGGCGCAAGATCAGGAAAAGGAACGGCAGGCGGACGCTATCGCCGACCGGGCAACGAGCCGCCTGGGACCTCGCGGCCTCGAGTCGAGCCAGACGGGAAAGTCGAGCGGCGGCGTTCCCCCGGCGCTCGCCGCCCTGCTTGCTCCCGAGCTCGGACGAACCGACCGGGTCTCGTTTCGCACCGGTGGGCGCGAGGCGGCCGAAGCCAGCTCGATGGGGGCAGCCGCGTTCGCCGATGACGGTCGCGTCGGCTTCGCGCCCGGCGAGCTCGACCTGTCCTCGAAAGCAGGCGTCCATCTCGCCGCCCACGAAACCGCGCACGGCGTCTTGCACCGTTCCTCTTCGTCGGGCAGCACCCGCCTCGTCCACGCGAAGCTCCGAGGCACCCGCGAGGCTGCCGAGAGCCAGGGCGGGGGCGCCACGACCAAGGGCCTGCGAAAGGCGCTGTCGGCCAAGACCAACTGGGACAAGATCCTCGACGGCCTCGGCGCCTATGAGGAGCTCGAGTCGACCCTCCTCTCCTCGGGCAACCCCTCCTCGAAGGTGTTGGCCGGCGCGCGCCCGAAGATGTTGAAGGTCCTCGCTCGGGTCGAGGCGGCGTGCCTGGACTGGCAGGGTGCGAACGGTGCCGGAGACGCCGAGAAGCTGTCCGAGTCCTGGCACAAGAAATTCAGGGAGACCGGCGATCAGCAGCAGAGCGACGATCGCTCGAAGGCACAGCGTCGCCAGGTCGTCGCCATGCTGCTCCCCCGCATCCGCAACGAGATGAACGACATCGGCTCGGGACAATGGGACAAGGCGCTCGGCCTGTCCGACACGCAACTCGTCTCCAAAGGGCGCGAGGACTCCGGCCAGATGAACAAGGTCACGGAGATGAACTACAAGACCGAGTCCGGCGAATTCTCCGGCTTCTTCAAGGCCGAGAAGGGCTTCGACAAGAGCATGGCCGGTCAGGACATCGACGTCGGCATCCGCCAGGCCGATCCCAACTGGGGGTCGCGCGCGCTGGCGATGTACAAGCTCGACCAGCTGCTCGGTGCGGGGGTGACGGCGCGCGTCGAGTACGCCGTCCACGACGGCCAGTTCGGAACGGTGATGGAAACGGCCAAGGGCACCCGGGCCAACGAGGTCAACTACACCCGGACCGACGAGACACAGAGCAAGACACCGGGGTCGGTCTCGCTCGAGGACGGGACGCTGCAGCGCTGTCTGAACAAGCTGCAGATCCTCGATGCGATCTCCGGGCAGCTCGACCGCCATATGGGCAACTACTTCGTGCAGACCGGCGAGAACGGCAAGGTCACCGGGGTGACCGGGATCGACCTCGACATGTCCTTCGGACAGGACATGAAGACCCACGACGACAGGAGCTCGGGGGCGGCTCAGAACTACAAGGGACTGCCCGACGCGATCGACGAGGAGTTCGGAAAGCGCATCTTGCAGATCAGCGAGAACGACGTGCGCGGGGCGATCACCGGGCTGCTCAGCGGGCCCGAGGTCGAAGCGACGATCTCCCGGTTCCGTTCGGTGCGCGCGAAGGTCGAAGCGGCGGAGAAGAACGGCACCTTGACCAAGGATTGGAACAAGGACACGGCCAAGCAGCAAATGCCGGAGAAGTCCAACGACTTCAAGTTCAGCTTCCTTCGCAAGAAGTACGGTGCCGACTTGGCGAGCGCCTCGAACGACAACCTCGTCAAGAGGATCATCACCGAGACTCGGGAGCACATTGCGCGGGTGTTCACGGACATCCCCCCGCTCACCCTCGAGATGTACCAGAGGCTCCTCGGGGGGCCGGCTTCGGAGATCTCCGAGGAGATCTCCGAAGCGGTGCACAAGGGCGAGGTCAAAGAGACACAGGTCGACTCGATCGTCCACAAGGCCGTCGAGGCGTTGGCGCGCGACACGAAGTTCCGCAACATGGTCGAGATCGAGGTTCAAGAGCACGGGGATGCCCGGGCATCGGCGCTCGACCCAGACTCGCGGGCAGCGGCGAGGGACGCGCTCGGGCCGATCCTCGCCGCCTACCGGATCCCGGTGAGGTCCAGCTGAGCCCGACGAGCGCCTGGAGCAACACGCCACTGGCGTCCGCACAGCTCCCCGAGCCGCCAGGTGCACTCGCACCGCTCGTGCACGACCTCGGAGACGGCCGCTTCGGCACCCGCGAGCGCGCGGCCGCGCTTCGTGGCCTCGGGTGGTTCGCCGTGGAGGCGGAGAAGCCCGACCCGCCCCAGTACGTGCTCGCAGGGGTCGAGTCCGTCGCCACGGGGCTCGACGCACTCCACTACGCCTGCTCCTACGGCGTGTTCGCGATCTTCGTCCAGGCGCGCGTCGCGCCCGATGAGGACGGGCGAGCGGTCCCCGTCGGCGACGGCGCCCACACCTTTCGCCTCGCGCAGGACCTGCAACTCGCGGCATTGGACGCCGCCGCGGGCGGGCGGCTCCGGGCCCCGGGGCGCCTCATCGTCCTCGACGCAGAGTTCGGCCAGCACAGCTGGAAATGGGCCGGCGCCGATGAGCAGGTCGGCGGGGACGGCCTCGCCGGAGCGCTGAACTGGATCGCCGGCCTCGGCTGACTCCGGCCAGTCTCAAAACGCACGAGCGCTGAGCAAGCCACCGGCCCCCGCTGAGCGCGCGACAGGTCCTCGACAACGCTGCGCGGTGAACCGGCCGCGCCGACCGGCCGGTCGGTCTGCGACCCTGGCACAATGGGCTCATGGCTCGTTCCTTGCAGACCCAGAGGCGCTGGTTCCCCCAAGGACAGCCCCAGACACTCCAGATCTCAGCGATGCTGCTGTACTTCAATGCGTTCATCGCTCTTTTGACCGCTCTGTTGGCTGGGGGAAACGCAACGCTTTACCTGCTGCTCGTGGCGGCGGACGCGGTGGGCGCCTACGGCATCGCCAACGAGCGCAAGTGGGGCTACAAAGTGGCCATCGTGGCGGCCATCTTGCCTTTCGTCCTGCTCATCGCGATCGCGGGGAGCGTGCTCGCCGGGGGCATCATCAACCTCCTGTTCGAGGTGGCGCTCGTGGCGCTGCTGCTGCACCCGATGAGCCGGAGCTACTACA
>JAODBN010000158.1 GCA_025463965.1 Acidimicrobiaceae bacterium | reverse complement strand
TACACCTGCACCGCGGCGAGTAGCAGGCCGATCCCCACCACGGTCAAGACGAGAGGCAGTTTCCAGATGCTGGTCCGCTTATGACCTAGTGCGGGCACACTCAAGGGCGTTTGTCCTTACGGACGGCGGGACGTGGACTGATGGCTGCGCTACCTGACGAGCCGAGACCTGTTGGGATTACCCCGATTCCGCAGACCTAACCCGAAGCCCGTGGAGCCGCAGGGCGGGCCCCGCTGGTGAGGGCCGGCGAATCGTCTTGCCGATACTGGACGCCGGATCAGACCGCAGGGCGAAGCTCGGTCTCGGCGTGTCGTTCGGGAGACGCTCCGGTGACATCGGGGCCACGCCGGCTCCGGGCCCACTGCCATGTTCTGAGTTTCGAGCCCACCCGAGAGAAAGCGTTAGAGGGTCTTGCGCTTTCGGCGCCCGGGGCAGCCAGCGGCCACCTCGCGCGCGCGGCCGATGCTTAGCTAGTGCCCGATGGCCGCGGACTCGACCCTGTTCGGCGGCGAGCTCGTGCGGTCCGCGTCCGCCGAGGACGCGCCGGTGAGCCCCCCGCGCAGCCGGGTGCCCAGCGGTCGGCTGCTCTGCTGGATGCTGGTCGGACTGGCCGTCGCCGCCGGCCTGGCACTGCGTATCTTGATCCTCGGCCGCCAGCCGGTGAGCTCCGACGTGGCCGTCGTCGGGCTGATGGCACGCGAGATCCTGCATGGACACTTCTTCGCGTTCTACTGGGGTCAGCGCTACGGGGGCGGCGAGCCGTACGTGGTGGCGGGGGTCTTCGCGCTGTTCGGACAGTCGAGCTTCACCCTTGGCTTGACGCCAGTGCTGCTCGACGCTGTGGCTGCGCTGCTCGTGTGGAGGATCGGGGCGCGCCTGTTCTCTCCCCGGGTCGGCGTAGCGGCCGCTCTGCTTTTCTGGGTGTGGCCGGAGGTCTACCTGTGGCAGTCCACGGTGGAGTACGGCTTCCGGTTCCTCGCGCTCGCCTGCGGGCTGGTCTTCCTCCTCGCTTCCTTGCACCTGACCTCGCAGGATGGACCGCCTCGAAGCCGCTTGGCGTGGTGGACGCTTCTCGGCGCCAGTCTGGGCCTCGGGTGGTGGTGCACCCCGGAGATCGCCTACTACGCGATCCCTGCCGGTGTTCTGTTGGCCTGGAGCCTCGTGCGGCGCAAGGTCCGGGTGCGGACGACCGAAGCGGCCGCTGCGCTCACCGCAGCGGTCGTCGGCGCGCTGCCTTGGATCTGGGCAAATTTGCACGCGGGCTCCGGATCGCTGAACGCGGCGGCGAGCCCGGAGACGTCCTTTTGGCTTCACCTGAGGGTGCTGTTCCGCTACGTCGTCCCCATGGTGCTCGGGCTTCGCCTGCGGGCATCGGGTGGATGGTTCTTGGCACCGGGAGCCACGGATCTCACTGTCTTGGGAGAGGCGCTCTACGCGCTGGTGCTCCTGCTCTTGTGTGTGTGGCTGGTCGTGCTGGTTGCGCGCCGTCGGGCCATCGTGCTCGTCGTATTCGTGCTGTGCTTTCCGCTGCTCTACGCGTATTCGCCGGACGCCTGGTACTGGCAGGACGGCCGGTACGCGCTCTACCTGGCTCCGATGCTCGCCCTCGCCGCCGTCTCGGCCGCCGACGAAGCGGCCCGGCAACTCCTCGCCCGGCGACGCTCGACCGCTCGGTCCGGGCTCGGGCCGGTGGCCGCACCCGATGGTCCGGGGGCATCACCGAGCCGAAGAGCCGGCCGTGTCCTGGTGGGGTTGCCGCTCGCCCTCGTCGTGGGGGGAGGCCTCGCCCTCACCGCTGTGGCCGTGACCCAGCTCGCGCCGTACCGTCCGCAGACGTCTCCGGGCCGCGTCCGATGGCTCAGCTGGCGCGCCGATCCGAACGGTGCGATCCAGCAGCTGGCGCGCGACCTCGAGGCGGCGCGGGCGACCGACGTGTACGCCGGCTATTGGGTCTCCTACATCCTTGACTTCGAGGCTCGGGGACGCGTCGCTGCCAGCGATCCCCTCTACGCCCGCTACCTGCCTTACCTCTCGGCGGTGAAGGAGTCGCCCCATCCCGGGTGGATCTTCGAGAACCCGGCGCTTCGTGGGCAGGCGGCAACGGCGGTCGGGAACCGGGTGCTCGATCCCGGCTGCGCGGCACTCGGGCAACGTTGCCTCGCGCCCGGTGGCCTCGAGCGGTATCTCCGCCGACACGGCGTGCACTACCGGTTCGTCGAGATGGGCGACTTTCTCCTCGTGCAGCCGAACGACCGAGTCAATCCGGACAGCGTGCTCCGTGCCAGCCAAATCGGCTGACCTCGACTAGTGCGGTGCGGTGCTCTTAGGCAGAATCCACAGATCCCCACCGCGTAGCGAGCTCGTCGGCGCCCCAATCGCCTCGCGAACCCAGGAGAGCACCGCAGCCGAGTCCACCCGCCCCCGCTGAACGAGCACGGCACCCACGTGGTGCAGGCGAAGAAACCGTCGCAGGTCATCGACGCGCCGCGGGCCAAGTGTGCCGGCGGCTGAGGTGCCGTAGACCGTGACCTCGTCGGCCCGCAGCACGTTGATCCCCCGCCGGTGGTGGAGCGGCTCGACGTAGCGGGTCTTGGCGGTCACCTGCACCCCCTCGAGGGCGAGGCCGTGCTTGATCACGTAGAAGTCGCCGGTGGCGTAGTTGACGTTGGCGATCACCCCGCTCAGCGCGGGTCGTCCCCCGAGCGCGTTCGGAGCGTCTCCGACGACCACTCGGGTGGCCACGATCGTGCGGTTCGTGGGCTCGAGGTAGGGAAGCCCGGGCAGCGCGATGGGCGAGGTGGTCTCTGAGAACATGGCCTGGACGTCAATGGGCAGCAGCTCGCGCGTGAGCGCGGTGGCGAGCCCGCGCGCCCCTCGGCGCAGGATGTAGCTGCCGAAGAGCTTGAACCGCATGCCGTCGTCGGCTTGCCAGAGCATTGCCGTGTCGGTGAACTGGGTGGCGTAGGGATAGGTGAGGACCGCGGTGCCGGCCGGTATCGCCGCCAGTCCCGCAGGGCTTTCGGCCGGCAGGGCCGTGGCCGAGAGCGAAGGGTAGGGCCAACGCGGCAGGAGGCTCACCACCGCGACCAGTCCAACGGCGGCGCCGACGACCGCCTCGCCGAGCACGAGGGCCCGGCGCGGCCCGCGCCTAGGTCCCGCGAGGACATGTGCACGCGAGCGCACGAGCGTGTCGTGGAAGGCGTCGAGGCCGAGCGCCAGCAGCACGGCGACGAAGAAGGTCACGTACAGGGCGATCCGCACCGGCAGCACGTCCTGGACCAAGGGCAGTCTTCGAAGATAGGCAAAGGGGAGCGTGAAGCTCAGGTGGTGCAGCTTGCCGTCGACAGTAAGGCTCGGTCCGAGCGAGAACACGAACATGATCGCGGCCATCAGGACGCAGAACGGGATCCACCGCTGCCGGCGGTAGCGCACGAGCGCATAGGCGACGAGGGCGAGCAAGGGGAAGCCGAGATAGCTCCCGTTCTCGTCCACGTCCGGTCGGCCCCCGACGAGCGCGGAGCCGATATTGGCAAGGCGGTGCGGCGCGACGAGCTGTGAGACCGTCGGCAGGATCGGGCCGAGCAGGTCGGCGTTGAAGACCTCGTGGACCCCCTGGGAGGGACCCGAGTAGTGCAGCGGCCCGATGGTCATGAGATACACGGGGTATGCGATGAGCACGGCGAGCACGAAGCCGCCGACGACGAGCCCGGCGAGGGCGTGGCCGGCTCGTAGGGGAACGGCCATCGGCTTGAAGATGACGAGGCACACGAGGGCGACCGCCGCCGTGAGACCCGTCGTCGCCAGAATCTCCGGGCTGACGTAGAACTGGGCGACCGACAGGGCCCCGAAGATCAGTCCCCACCTGAGCGCGCTGTGCTGTTGTCGGATCACGAGCTCGTACAGCGCGTAGAAGATCAGCGGTGGCAGCGGGACGAAGCTGAGGTTGAGGTGCACCGAGGCCTGCCCGACCATGTACGGCGAGAAGCCGTAGAGCAGGCCACCGGCGAACGCCGCCCAAGCCCAGCTGGTCCAGCGGCGAAGCACGGCAAACATGGCGAAGGCCGAGAGCGGGAAGGCCAGCCAGCGGAGGAGGTTCTCGCTCGCCACCGGGCTCACGAGCAGCGTCAGCGGCGAGGTGATGAGCCCGAGGAGCGGCATCGAGGTGTTCTGCGCGAGGTTCGCCCCGGCAGGCAGGTCGATCCAGCCGGTGAGCCAGGGGTTGTGTCCATGAAACAGCGCGTAGGGGGTCCAGGCCAGGAACCAGGCAGTCTGGGCAGGATCCTCCTTGCCGCCACAGGCGCAGTCGGCGATGCGGGCGGCATCTCCGGGCCAGGTCGACCCGTTGGCGATCAGGCCGATCGCGGCATAGGCCAACAGCGCCACGGCCCACGGGTGGCGGCGAAGGAAGGCGACGGCGCGCCGCGGCCAAGTCTCCCCCGACGCCGACAGCTCCAGGTCCCTCGGCGCGCTCACCGCGTCGCCGGGGGCCACGCCGAGCTGGGTGGCCATCAGGCGCGACCTCGCGTCAGGCTCGCCGCCCTGTTTTTTTGTCGCCGCGCCATCTGCTGGACCATCTCCTCGAGCACCCGGTGGCCCAGAAGGTACAGGGAGGCGGAGCTGAGGACGAGGCAGCTCCGTTCGAACCGTCGAACTCCCACGGGGCGCTCTCGCTCGGTGTCGTGCGCCGAGCGGGGCGCGAGAGGCGCGCCGAGCCGGAGGAGGGTCTCAGGCTCTCCGGTACTTGCGCACGGCGAGCGGGGCGAGCACCACCACGATGCCGACCGACCAGGCGACGCTCTGCAAGACGTAACTGGCGGTGGGTCCTCCGAGCATGAGGGCCCGCGCCGCGTTGGTCACGGCGCTGACGGGTTGGTAGTCGGCGAAGCCGTGGAGCCACTGGGGCATCGACTGGACCGACACGAACGCCGAGGACGCGAAGGTCAGCGGAAACAGGATCGGAAAGGACATCACCTGGGCGGTCTCGCTGTTGGGGGCGGTGAGGCCGATGACGGCGAATCCCCACGAGAGCGAGAAGGCGAACAGGAGAAGGAGCAGCAGCCCGGCGATGAAGGCCGCCGCGTTCGTCTGCAGCCGGAAGCCGACCGCGAAGCCGACACCGGTGATGATCAGGACCACCACCACGTTCCGCACGAGGTCGGCGACGGTCCGCCCGGCGAGCACGGCCGATCGGGCCATAGGAAGGGCCCGGAAGCGTTCGATGATCCCGCGCTGGAGGTCCTCGGCAAGCCCGATCGCGGTGCTGACGGCACCGAAGGCGACGGTCTGCGCGAAGATCCCCGGGATCAGGTAGTTGACGTAGCTCGTTCCCGGGATCTTGATCGCTCCGCCGAAGACGTACCGGAACAGCAGTACGAACATGATCGGCTGCACGCTCGAGAAGAAGAGCGCCTCGGGGATCCTGAGGTAGTTGAGCAGGTTGCGTTGTACGACCGTGGCGATGTCCGAGATCGCCCACCGAAGGCGCGCCGGTCCGCGCGGGCTGACGACCGCCGGAGGGATGGTGCCTGCCACCGTGCTCATCGTGCTCCTCCCGTCGCGCTCGTGGCGCTGGTCCGGTTTCCTGCCTGGGTTCTCGCCAGTGCCTGCTCCTCGTCGGCCTCGATCTCCGCATGGCGACCGGTGAGCGCCAAGAAGACGTCGTCCAGACTCGGCTCACGAAGTGTGAAGCTCACCGGAACGATGCCCGACTGATCGAGGCGGCGAAGGGCCTCCATGGCGATCTGCGACCCGCGGTCGGCAGGCAGCTCGACCAAGTTCCCCACCACCTGGGGCTCCTTGTCCTCCAGGCGCCCGAGTGCCAGGGCCGCCGCCTTCGCGGCCTCGGAATCGCTGAGCCCGATCTCGAGGACCGTGGCGCCCATGCGCGCTTTCAGTTCTGCAGGCGTGCCCTGGGAGATGACCCGCCCGTGGTCGACGACGGCGACGCGCTCGGCGAGCCGGTCGGCTTCTTCCAGGTACTGGGTGGTGAGCAGCACCGTGGTCCCGCCGTGCACGAGCTCCTCGATCACTCCCCACAGATCGAGACGGGACTGGGGATCGAGTCCTGTGGTCGGCTCGTCGAGAAAGAGCACCCTCGGTCGCGCGACCAACGCGGCAGCGAGGTCGAGGCGCCGCCGCATGCCGCCCGAGTAGGTCTTGAGCGGACGGTCGGCGGCGTCCTCGAGCTGGAACTGAGAGAGGAGCGGGTCGGTCCGCTCGCCGATGACGGCGCGGGGCAGGTGGTTCAACCGACCGATCATGCGCAGGTTCTCGCGGGCTGTCAGGTTCTCGTCGACCGCCGCGTACTGGCCCGCCAGTCCGAAGAGGCCGCGCACGACCTCCGGCTCCTTGGCGACATCATGGCCGAGCACGCTCGCCGAGCCGCCGTCGGGCCGCAGCACCGTCGTGAGGATGCGCACGGCGGTGGTCTTGCCGGCACCGTTCGGTCCGAGCAGACCGAATACCGTCCCTTCTTCGACGGCGAAGCTCACTCCGTCGAGCGCCCGCACGTCGCCTTTGTAGACCTTGACGAGGTCGCGGGCTTCGATCGCATCTGCCATCGTCTTCTCCCAGATCCCTTGTGCAGTAAGTATCTTAAGAACTAAACTATCGGAGTGTCAACTGGAGCGCCAATTCCTGACTCGCCTGCCAAAGCGCTACCCGAGGGGGTCGGGGAGCGGTGGCCGACCGCCGAGCTTCGGACGGCGTTTCGGGGATTCTTGCGTGCCATTGACGCTTTCGATGACGCAATCGGTCACCACCTTGCCATCAACCGGACCGACCTGCGGTGTCTGGACCTTTTGGAGGAGCAGCAGCCGCTGAGCGCGGGCGAGCTGGCGCGCGGTTGCGGGACGACCACCGGCGCCATGACGTTCGTGCTCGACCGCCTCGAGCGCGCCGGCTTCGTCCGCCGAACAAGAGATGGCGACGATCGCCGCCGGGTTCTCGTGGAGCTCGAGCCGGCGGCCCACCGCCGGGCACGAGCGCTTCACGACCCGATGGTGCGAGCCGCTCGAGCGGCGTTCGAAAAGTTCTCGGCCGATGAAGTGGCCACGATCACACGTTTTTTGAGCGAGACCCGCCGCCTCTACGAACAGCACGGAGCCGCGCTTCGCGACGGCGCGGATCGGGAAGAGGGCGTGGACAACCATCGGTCTTCTTGACGGACGGGCTGCCCGTTTTTCATCGCTGGACACCCGTCAAGGCAAAAGGCCATCCGCAGTGGTCCATTCGCCGGCTCGCATCACGGTGCGCCCAGGGATCTCGTCGGCCTTACGCCAAACTGGATGCGATCGGGGACGAGGACGAAGTACCGGTGGCGGTCTCCCTCCATTCGGGGATCCCAGCCGGCCTGTCGGCCGTAGGCCTCGGCGAGCTCCGAGGGCACCTCGGCGGCCGTCACGGTCGTGGCGAGCTCGGCGTCGATCATGACGACGTCTCGGGTCGTTCCGAGCCCCAGCCGAGCGCGGCCGTTCTCGGCGAGGCCTCGTGCGGTCAAGGTCTGCGCGCGGTGGCGAGGAGAATCCGCCCGTCGTGCCAGGAGAACGAGAGCGGGACGAGGTGGGAGCGACCCTCGAAGGTCGTGGCCACCCAGCAGTCGGCGTCGGTCTCTTCGAGCTTGGCGAGCGCGGCGTCGCGGCGCTCGGCAAACGAGCGTGGCTGGCCCACCCTCTTTTCCTGGTCCTAGCCGGCGGCGAGGGCTTCGGTCGCGATGCCGGTGGGGGCGCCAGGAGCCGTCGAGATGACGAACGACCCGTCGGCGGCGTCCACCCGCACGATCTCGCCGTCGGAGAAGTGGCCCTCGAGGAGGGAGAGGGCGAGGGCGTCGCCGATCTCGCGTTGGATCACCCGCTTGAGCGGACGGGCTCCGAAGTCCGGGTCATAGCCGTGGTCGGCGAGCAGCTTGCGCGCGGCCGGGGTCACCTCGAGGCCGAGACGCCGGTCGGCTAGACGCCGTTCGAGCCC
>JAODBN010000152.1 GCA_025463965.1 Acidimicrobiaceae bacterium | reverse complement strand
CGGCGTTGTAGATGGCACTGCTGGCGGCGATCGGTAGCCGATTGAGGGTTTCGCTCTCGAGAGCCGCAGTGCCGAGCCACAGGGCCACCCAGACCAGGTCGAGGACCGGCCCACCGAGCTCCTCACGGGCGGGCACGTCGTTCTGCGAGCTCGGCCCGACCGCTCTTACCTTGTGCAGCCGGCGACCGTCGCGGGGCCATAGGAGCACCGCCACCGCGGCATAGACAAGGGCGGCACCCGGGGCGCCGGTGAGCGCAGAGGCGCCTGGGCCGAACAGCCCACCGGCCGCCTCGCCGAACAGCCAGACACCGAGGGCGAACGGGATGGAGACCGCAAGCGCCACCCGGGCGGTGCGGCGCCACAGGAGCGCTGCGCCGATCGCGATCTCGAGCGCGGTGAAAATTGCGTTCGCCACGGCCGGCTGGGCCGTGAGCAACGGCTCGATCCGGCTACCGAGGTCCCACAGCCAGCCTGGTGGCTCCGCCGTCCCCATCCGCAGCATCGAGCCGAAGAAGCTCGCCGTGAAGTGCGGCGGCTGGCCTTGGAGGACGCCGTCGAAGAGCCACAGCAATCCGAGCGCTACCTGCAGGTGGCGCCGGGTGAGGAGCGTGCCCTGGAAGCGGCCGGGGCGCCGTACAGAGCTCACCGCATGATGCCCGTGTGGCCGAGGGAGTGCTGGCCTGGCTGGGGCCACACGGCAAGCCCGTGCGGCATGTTTGGGACGGGAATCTCCGCGAGCAACCGTCCCGTCGTGGTGGAGATGGCGTAGACGCAGGCGTTGTAGCGCCCGGACAGCCAGAGCACCTTCCCGTCGGGGGAGATGTTGCCCATGTCCGGGCTCCCGCCTCCAGGGATATGCCAGGTTGTCTTCACCCGGCCGGTGGCGAAGCTGATCACCGAGACCGACCCCGCTCCGCGATTGGACACGTAGAGATAGCGGGCGTTGCGGCTGACGTACAGGCCATGGGCGTCGCGCCCGGTCGGGATGAACCCGGTGACTTTGAAGCTCGCCGCGCTGATCGTGTACACGCCGCCGTGGTTCATGTCGGCGGTGTAGAAGGTCCTGCCGGTGGGGTCGAGCTTGACATCTTGGGGAGCCGAACCGGGGATGGTCAGGTAGCCGACGACGGATTTGGTGGCCATGTTGACCTTGACCATCTTCGAGGAGAACTCACACGAGAAGATGGCGTAGGACCCGTTCGCGGAGAAGTCGCCGTGGTCGACGCCGGGGCAGTTGACGTGGACCTCCTTGACGAGGTGGAAGGTCCGTGGGTTGCGAAACGCCAGGATCTGGTTGGCCTCTTCCACGACGATCGCGTACTTGCCATTCGGCGTGAAGTACATGTTGTAGGGGTCCGCGACGGGGACGTTCGGCCCCGCGCGCTTGCCTGTGTAGGGACTGATCGGGGTGAGGGAGTTGCCGAGGTCGTTCGCCGCGTAGAGCGTCTTCAGGTTCCAGGCCGGCACCACGTGCTGGGGGTCGAGCCCGGTCTCGTAGCGGGCGACGACCTTGTAGGTGTACGGGTCGATCACGTCGACGTCCGAGGCACCGCTCTCCGGAACGTAGATCCGATACGGCATGTTTCTCACCGTCGGGGACAGCATGTTCGGGCCGTCAGCGGCGTAGATGTTCCCGTGTCGGCCAGCGGCAGAGACGACCGCCGCCACGGTGTGGCGCTTAGCGGGCACGAGGTGCAGGGCGACGACGCTGTTAAGCGGGGCGAGCGGGCCGCCCGTCTCCCCGCCGAGCAGCCACGCACGACCGCCGACCACCGCTACCGCCGCGTCGCTTCGTGCCTCGGCGAGCGTGCCGGCGGGGATTGCAGCTCCCGTCTTGGTGTCGATGCGCCAGATGCGGTTCGACAGCGTGGTCCCGGTGCGGCCACCGAGGACGAAGAGCTGACCGTTGAGTGCGAAGGCGCTGGCGTGGCCGAGAGTCACTGGGAGGTGGCCGACGACCTTGGTCACGCCGGTGCGAGGATCGAAGCGCTGGATGTCGTTCGTCTGGCCGCCGCTCGCCGCGCTCTCGGACGTTCCGAGATCGCCGCCGATGACCCACACGTCGCCTCCGAACGTGGCGGCCGCCCCGTAGCGAACGGGCTGGATGAGGGCGCCCGCCCGCTGATATTGGACGCCGTTGGTCGTGGAGACGATGTCCGAGACGAGGTGGGTCCCGTCGAACCCACCGAGCACGTAGGCGCGTGTGCCGACCACGGCTGCGACCTGGTCCGATCGGCCGACCGGTAGCGAGCCGACCGTCGTCGTTCCCGCTGCCGCCCCCGTCCATGCCTGGACGATCGCCTGAGTTGTGGCAGCGCCTCCGCCGAACACGAGCGCTCTGCCGCCGAGGAAGGCCCCGGCGGAATCGTGCACGGGCGTCGAAAGGGTGCCGACCTGGGTGGCGGAGCCCGAGAGTGGGTCTACCCGCCAGATGGCGGACGTCGAGGTGTCCCCGGTGGCCAGACCACCTAGGACCAGCAGTTTGGCGCCATCGTTGACGACGACGGTGCGCGAGACCGGAGCACCGAGTCGCCAGCCGGCGAGCGTCGCGCTGAGATGTTCAGGGACGACGGAGATCGTCGTGGCGGACTTGGCAGGCGGCGCCGCCGGGGTGGGGGACCCGCCGCCGAAGGCTGCTTGCAAGGTGAAGCCGAGCAGGATTAATACTCCGATGACGACGGCCCATCGCCTGACGAGCACCTTGCGCGACGGCCTGCCCACGGGGCGCCGGGGACGCGAGGGTGCCGACGGGGCGCCGGGACCGCGGGTCGTACCCGGCCGGAAGGGGCCGCTTCCCTGCCGGACGCTTCGGCCGGCTCCCGTTGGGCGGCCAGCGCCCGGTCGTAAGGCACCGGTGGGACGGCCGGCCGCGGAAGGTCGACCCGTTCCTGAAGCTCGACTCGCCCCCGCACGGCCGGGTCCGGGCTTGCCGGATCCGTGTCGACCAGATCCCGACTGCCCGCTGCCCGGTCCCGATCCCCGGCGGCTCAAGAGCGGGGCCGCGACTGTCGAGCGCCCCGTCGGGCGCGGGGCAGGTCGACCTCGTTCTCAGCTCGTCTGTTGTCCATCTCGGGTCTTGCAACCTTCCCGTCGTTGCGGCCTCGGCGGTCGTCGGCATCCGGCGCAGCGGCCCACCCCATGAGCCTGCCCACGCCACAGCCGCGGGCGTCGAGCGCGAGCCCAGTCGAGGGGTCGCCCAGCAACCCCGGAGTGTAGGAAGCTACGCCGTGGCCGTGGGGTCAGTCGTCCCGCCGGCTGCGTAGGCCATTCGGCCGGCCCGTTTGTCACTTCACAGCGAGCGGCCGCCGAGAGAGCCGCCGGCCAGTCCGATGAGCGCGACGACGGCCACCGCTGCACTCGCGAGCACGGCGAGTAGAGCGCCGTAGCGGCGGGTCAAAGGGAGCGCATCGACGCCGCCCGAGGCCCGCAGCCGGCGGGCGAGGAGGACCGTGATGGGGATCTGGAGGGTGATCAAGGCCACCCGCGACGGCCCCCGGATGACGAAGTCGCTGCCGAGGAAGAGGGCGTGCAGAACCGAGAGACCGTACGCGCCGACCGTAAGCACGTGGAGCGTGCCCCACAGCCGCCGGCGTGTGCCGATGAGGTAGTAGGAGGGACCGAGCAGCACCATCAGCACGAGGGCGATGATGCCGAGGCTCTCGAAGCTGATTGCGCTCTGTCCGAAGAAGAACGGCTGGTCGAAGGGGACCACCACGGTCGTCCAGCCGCCGTAGGGAACGACGCTGCTCGTGAAGGGGACGACGACGTGCGCGACGACGAGCACGATGACGACCAGGCTCGCCTGGCGGTGGATGCGACCGCCGACGGGCGAGGTCGCCATGCCCACCGCGCGTCGGCGACCCCGTTCGAGACCGAGGGCGACGGTCGCGCCCGAGAGGACGAGCGCGCTCAGCCCGAGGGCCCGGGCGAGCACGTAGCGACTGCCGACTCCGAGGTAGGGAAGTATCACCGAGAGCCGCAGAGCGTTGTCGCTTCCGGCGCGGACCCTCGCCGAGAGGACCGCGTCGAACAGCGCGACGAGCGCCGTCGCCACGACGGCGACGAGGATGCCGGACCCCGCCGCGGCGGCGATCGAGGGCTCCGCCTGGCGATGCACCGCCCAATCGTAGGAGCGGACCTGTACGGCGACCGTGATGCCGCCGTGAGGCCCTCTCGAGGTGGGCGCGAAGCTCTTCCCTACTCGCCGCGCCCGGATGACCGCGCCTGATCCGCCTAAATGTGACGTCCGCCGCCCACCCACCAACGATCACCTCCCCCGTCTTCCCGGGCCCGGATCGGCGCCGCGTGAGCAGACCCGGCGCCCGGTAAACGCCGGTCATCGGTACCCTGGTAGCTGCATGATTCGCCGTTGGCTGCCGCTGCCCGCCGCTTGCCTGCTGGCGCTCATGTTCCTTGCCAGCCCTGTCAGTCCGACGACGTCACGCCCGGCCACCGGCCCGTCCGGTCCCGCCACGGTCTCTGCTGGGTCTCAGCCTGACTGTCCGCTCACCGAGACTGCTTGTTCTCCGTCGAGCCCAGAGGGCTCCGCCGGTTTCACCCTCGCTGCCGCTCTCGCCGCAGTGCTTCTCGCTTCTGTCACCGCCGCCGAGTCCGTGCGCCTTCTCCGGCGTCGCCGCTCGACGAGGCGGCTGCCGCCCGGTATCCGCTTCCTTGTCCTCCGACCGCCGAGGGCTCTCCTCCAGCTGCCCTGAGCGAAGCCGCTCACGTAACGCGCGTCCCCACCTTCGGTGGCGAACGCGCCGTCAGCCAACGCAGCTCGGCCGGTCGCCCCGCGAGGGCCTGGCCGACGAAAGAGGAGATCGCATGACCACCAATCGCAAGCAACCGCCGCGCCGGCCCAAGGCCGCCAAGCAACACACCCCTTCGGGGGGCACCGGCCAGACCGGCCCCCGACGCCTCGGCACCGCTGGTGGCAGGAACAACCCGAGGTCCGTCCGCAAAGCGCGCCGGCGCTTCTCAACCCAGGTCGTGGCACTCATTGCGTTTTTGGTTGTCGCCGCCGTAATTGGGACGATCCTCGGCACGAGCGGCGGCACCTCGTCGGCTCTTGCGGTTGTGAGCGGACCAGCTGGTCCCGAGGGAGTACCTCTCGAGGCCGGTCAGGTGCTCGCCCCGGCCACCAACGTGGGCGGGGGCGCGACCGTGGACGGCGTCCAGTGCAACTCCGCCGAGCAGGTCGTGTACCACGTCCACACCCACCTGGCGGTCTTCGTGAACGGCGTTCTGCGCCCGCTGCCAGCGGGCATCGGCATCGTCCAGCCCGTTGCCTCGCAGACCCCGGAGGGGCCGTTCGACGCGGCCTCCAACTGCTATTACTGGCTGCACGTCCACGCACAGGACGGCGTCATCCACATCGAATCGCCGTCGCAACGCAGCTACACCCTTGGGCAGTTCTTCGACATCTGGGGCCAGCCGCTTGGCACGCACGAGGTCGGTCCCGTGCAAGGAACGCTTCACGTCTTCGTCAACGGCCGGGCATACAAGGGCGATCCCCGAGCCATCCAGCTGGGATCGCACGAAGACGTGCAGATCGACGTGGGAAGTCCGGTCGTGGCCCCACAGCGCGTGGATTGGGCGGCGACACAATTGTGACCATCGCCTGATCGCCGGTTCTCGCCGGATGTGGGCCGTGGGCTACCAGGCCACCACCTTGCATCTGGCGGTACCGCCCGTCGGGGATAATCACCCGGTGGGAAGGCTGCCCAGATATTTGCGCGGCCGGGCATCCGCCTGGCTAGGGATTGCCAGTTTGTTGCCGAGCGTCGGGATCTGGATGCTCGTGGCGAGCATCTTCGCCATGGTGCTTGTCGGCATCGGCCCAGTCGCGTTCATCCTGGCGACGAGCTGGGTGGTCGGGCGGGTGGAGACCGCCGTGCGGGCTGGCGGAGGCCTCGCTGCTTGGCCTTCCATCCGAGACGGCCTGATCGTCGCAGGGGCGCTCCTCGTGGCTCAGCAGGTGCTGTTCCCGCTGCGGTGGCTCGTCTCGAGCACGATCACGTGGCGGGTCGACTCAGCGGTCTTGCGTCGGGTGACCGAAGCCTCCTTCGCGCCTGTCGGCATCGCGGCGCTCGAGGACCCCGACGCCGCGGCAGCTGGGCGGCGAACGATCAGCGCCCTGCGCGGTCGGGAGCATTCCCCGGGCTCCGCATGCGCCGGCCTAGTGGCGCTGGTCGCTCGCTACACCCAATGGGCGGTGCTTACCGTGCTGCTCGCCGTTGCCTTCACTTGGTGGGCCGCCCTGGCCGTGGCAGCATCGGCATGGGTGGTCCGGACCGGGATCCGTTCCAGCGTCGGGCTTATGGGAGCGGTCGACCACGCCCAGGAGGCGCACCGGCGACGGAGGCGCTATCTGCGGGAACTGCTACTCGGCTCGCACGCGGCCAAGGAGATCCGGCTCTTCGGGCTCCTGGACTGGATGGTCGAGCGGTACAGGTCGAGCGCGATCGCCGCCGGCGAGCCCGTGTGGGAAGCGCGACGGCGCTACTTCTTTCGGCCGTTCCTCTTCTACGCGCCGGTCTCGCTCGCGCTCGGGGCGGTCGCGGTGATTGGTGCCGCGCGCTCCGCATCCGAGGGTCACCTCTCCCTGTCGCATCTTGCATTTGTCCTGCAGGCGGTCGTACTGATCGGCCTCCTCGGTGAGTTCTACCTCGAGGCCGACGACCAGACCCAGTTCGGGATGCAGGCCTACACCGCCCTCGAGAAGTTCGAGAAAGCCACATCGATATCGGTCAGCAGTCCGTCCGGCGCGCGACTGCCAACCGATCTTCCGCGCCGCGAGATCCGGTTCGAGGCGGTCACCTTCGCCTATCGCCACGATGCGGCGCCGGCGCTGCGGGCGCTGGATCTGACCGTCCAGGCGGGCCAGTCGCTAGCGATCGTGGGCCTGAACGGCGCCGGCAAGACAACCCTCGTGAAGTTGTTGGCTCGCCTCTACGAGCCGAGCAGCGGGCGCATCACGGTCGATGGGATCGATCTTCGCGAGCTCGAACCGCGAGCTTGGCAGCAACAGGTGACAGCGGTCTTCCAAGACTTCGTGCACTACGACCTGTCCCTCGCCGACAACGTTGGCATCGGGGCGGTCCGCCTCGCTGGCGACGAACAACGCATCCGGGCGGCGCTCGAGCGCGCCGGAGGAAGCGATCTCTTGCGCCGGCTTCCCGCGGGCTTGTCCACCGTGCTGTCGCGCCAGTACGCGGACGGGAGCCAACTCTCAGGAGGTGAGTGGCAGCGCGTGGCAATCGCCCGGGCGCTGATGGCAGTGGAGCGGGGCGCCCGAGTTCTCGTTCTCGACGAGCCGACGGCCAACCTGGACGTCCGAGCGGAGGCGGCGTTCTTCGATCAGTTTCTCGATCTCACCCAGGGGCTGACCACGGTCTTGATCTCACACAGGTTCTCGACGGTGCGGCGTGCTGGTCGGATCGTGGTGCTGGACCAAGGTGTGGTGGTCGAGGACGGCACGCACGAGAGCCTGCTCGGTGCCGGAGGTCGTTATGCCAGGCTCTTTCGTCTCCAAGCGGAACGATTCCGCGCGAGTGCCAGCGCAACCGAGGAGACGTCGTGACCTCCGTGCGGGCGCTCACAACCGTTTTCGCCGTGGCCTGGCGTGTGAGCCCCGGGCGGCTCGCGGCCACATTGGCGCTCCTCATGGCCAACGGGGTCGCCTCGCCGTTGATCTCCCTCGTTCTCCAGCAGCTGACCAATGCGGTCATCGCACGCGACGCGTCCGTGGCGACGGGCTGGGCGATCCTCGTGCCGGTGCTCGCTCTGGCGATGCGTACGGCTGGCGGGCTGTCGACCACCTTTTGGCACGAGCTCGCTGAGCTGCAAGTGATCGAACTCGACCGAGAGCTCGCCGTCCTGACGCAGGGGCCCGCTTCGCTCGAGACCCACGAGACGCCCGACGTGGCGGACCGGGTCGAGCTTTTGCGGAGCGCCCGCCAGGTCCTCTACCAGGCCGTGCCGACGCTGCTCAGCGGGGTTACGCTGTGCGCCCTGCTCCTCGTCACTGCCGTATTGTTGGCCCGGGTCGAGCCGCTCTTGCTCATCCTGCCGCTGTTCGCCGTTCCGGCGCTCGTGGCGGGGCGCATATCGGAACGGATCAAGCGACCGCCGGGAGCTTGCCGTCTCGACCGAGGCGCGCCTGCAGGGCCACCTGATGGACCTGGCGGTCGACCCGGGCTCGGCCAAAGAGATCCGGGTGTTCGGGCTCCAGCAGGAGCTCACTGATCGGCTGGTACAGGCCAGACGCCGGATCCGTCACCAGCGGGTAGCCACCGAGTGGGGTGGGATCGGCCTCACGCTGGCCGGTCAGATGCTTTTCGCACTCGGCTACGTCGGGGCGCTCCTGATCG